>PMNO01000580.1:16725-18657 GCA_003161835.1 Myxococcales bacterium
GATCACCTCAAGACCCAGGCCAAGCCGGTGTACGACATGGATATCTTGAAACCGCGCGACGAAGACGCCGAGGAGGGCGGCGAGAAGCACGATGACTTTCACGACGATCTGTACGACCAAGCCGTGGCCATCGTTTGCGAAACCCGGCAGGCGTCGGTTTCGTACATCCAGCGTCGCCTCCAGATCGGGTACAACCGCTCCGCGCGGATGGTGGAACAAATGGAACGCGACGGGATCCTGGGCCCGGCCAACGGGGTGAAAGCGCGGGAAATCTTGGCGCCGCCGGGCGAATACCTGCAGCAGGCGGGGTGACGGGCCTGGGCGATTGAAGCCCGCGGGAGCGCCGCGCGTCCAAGCGAGTACAATGCGCGGTCTGATGCCCCACGTCGCTCGGTTTTACGCACTATCACTGTCGGTCTCTCTGTTGCTACCGCCAGCCAGCGCATCCGCCGCGCCCACCCCGGCGGCACGTTCCCAAAGCACTACCGGGGAGGCGGCGCCGGGCCCGCGACTCGATGTGGCCGCGGTGGTGGATCGCGTGCAGAGGAGATACGACGGTGCGGCCGACTTTCGGGCGCAGTTCAATCAGACCTTGAACAGCGCCGCTTTCAAGCGGCGGACGTCGCTCACCGGCGAGGTCCTCTTGAAGAAACCGGGACGGATGCGCTGGAACTATCTGACCCCCGACCCCAAGATGTACCTGGCCGAGGGCGATCTGCTCTGGCTGTACGAACCGGAGGACAAGCAGGCCTTCAAGCAAGATCTGAAGTCGTCGCAGCTCCCCGCCGCGCTGTCGTTTCTCACCGGTAAGGGAAAACTGGCCACCGAATTCGATATCTCCTTCGCCCAGGATCCGCGGGTCGGCGGCCCCGGCGACTACGTGTTGTCCCTGTCGCCCCGCCAGCCGCAGGCGCAGGTCAAGATCCTGCTATTCGTGGTCGACGCGCGAACGTTCCAGGTACGTGAATCGTTGATCACGGATCAACAGGGAAACACGAACGATCTTTTGTTCTCCGACATCAAGATCAACACCCACATCCCCGATGCGACCTTTCATTGGACGCCGCCCAGCGGCACGCGGGTGATCGACGCCGGCAAGTTGGGGCGTTAGAAGCGGTACAGCATTCCGGCGTTCACGCTGCCGAGCGTTCGCCCGGGCGCCAGCAGGAATGAAACCGCGGGGGGCGCATCCAATGTTTCGGATCGCCCACCGCCGTTCTTGCGCGCCTTGTAGGCCGGATATCCGATCACACCAGCCGCGATGAGCCCCACCGCCGCCCCCACGAAACAAATATTCGCGGCCAGGGCCAGGGTATCGCCCTTCTTCGAAAGGTCGTCGAGGGCCTGCCGATCCTGGGTCGTGCCGTTGCTGGCCGCCGCCTTCTTGTTGTAGTCCTGCTGCACCGTGTACTCCCATACGCCCATCCCCACGCCGACCACGGCCAACCCGATGGCGCCAATGCCGATCGTCTTGGCCAGGCCCAACCGCTTCTCAACCTTTTCAGAAGTCATCGGTTTTTCGGCGGGAGTGGCGATGTCGGACGCTCCACCCAGCTCCACCACGGCCTCCTCGTCGCCTGACACCGAAACCGGCTTGGTGACGCTTTTTCCGTTCGGGTAGGTGATCTCGATGATGTAGTCCCCTGGAGGGATCTTGGTGATGGTGCGTGGCGCGAGACCGAAGTAACGGCCTTCCAGGTACACCTTGGCCTTTTCGGTGGCTGGGGCCTTNNAGGTCGTTTCCGACTTCTTCTTTTTCGCGGCCAGGGTGGGTGTACCCATCAACATGAGTGCGGCGGCCAGCAGTCCTGCGAATGCCTCAGAACGGGAGACAGAATGCGCCATTGATCGGATCCTTTCGACGTTTTCTGGTCTTCTGTGTCGTGGTCGGCCTGGCCCGTCAAAAATGGTCGCGGGGGGGGGCGGGGGGGG
>PMNO01000481.1:0-251 GCA_003161835.1 Myxococcales bacterium
GAACTGCTGGCGCGCGTCCGCGCTTCGTAATGAAGCTCGTCGTCGCGCCTGGCGCGACCGCGCAGATCATGGCGCGTAAGCGCTGGTGGCGTGCGAACCGCCCCGAGGCGCCGGAGCGCTTCGACGACGAGCTCGCTGCAGCGCTCGTCAAGATCGCCGAGAGGCCCGATTCATTTCCTGTCTTCTCGGCTCGTGGCGAAAGAACGGTCAGGCGATGTCTTCTCAAACGGACGAGATGCCACCTCTACTTC
>PMNO01000481.1:271-9915 GCA_003161835.1 Myxococcales bacterium
CTACCACCCCAGATTGTCACCGGTATTGATAACCGGACGTATGAACCCGTCGGGCAAGCCGACGAATCGACGCGCGTGCGATCTACCTTGCTGGGGGATGGAGTGTCAATGCTCCTCGGGGCTGGACGGCCATTTTTTGGTCCGGGGCCCCGTGATACCGTGGGGCCCAACAANNGCGGGCTCTGCGGCGGTTCCCACCAACTGTAAGGCCTTCAACGGCGCCAAGTGCTGCGACCCGGCCGTGGCCGCGCACCTGCCCAAGGCAGCCGTGTTCAAGGCCTGCGGCGAATCGGACGCGACGTTCCTCGGCGAGGCGGGGTCGAAGGAAACGTGCAAGTACGTTTTCAAAGTCGAGGGCGAGAAGGCTGACGAAACGTTTGTTCAGGTATACGCCCCTGCCCAGAAGGAAGTGCCGTCGTCACCGAACGATCCCTTCTTTCAATGGAAAAAAATCGGGAAGGCCTACATGACCGAGAAGGCGAAATCACCCAAGGCGGCACCCATGATGGCGAACTCGACCGGACTGTGGCTGCCCGGCAAGGGCTTCTTCGTCAGCGTCAACGTGTCGACCAAGGTTTGCACCAAGGCCGAGAGCGCGAAGCTCGTCCCCAGCATCAAGTAGGTCTGCGCGCGCCGCCGGTCCCGGCCGCGACGCCGGACGAGCCAACGGGCGGNNGCGCGCTCACGGGTGCCAAACACGCTGTCGGCCAGCGGCACCGTCACGTTGAAATTCACGTGCGCCATGCGGCGCGGGGCGTGGTGCCGCGCGTGATGCGCCCGCATGCGCGCGAACAAACCATCCGGTCGGATACCGAACCGCACCAAGCGTTCGGGAGCCACGTGATAAAGCGCGTGCACCGTTTCATAGAACAAGAAATAGGTCAGAGCCCCGATATAGAAGATACCCGCCAGCGGCGCGCCACCCATCAACGCGGCGATAATCGCCACCGGCGAGGCGGCCACGAGCAACAGCACGATCGTGTACCAGGGCATCATGATCAGGAACAGCTCGCGCGGATCGCCCATGGCCATGCTCTCGTCCCCGAACGCCCCGTGATGAATTCCCGCGTGGTTGCGATACATCATCCGCGGAACCAGGGGCCGGTGCATCGGGAACCGGTGGACCGTCCATTCGAAGAAATTTGCGAACACCCAGAAGGCCGGGATCAGGAGCCACTGCGCCGGGCGCGCGCCACGCGCCACCACGGCCGCCACGGCGAGCAACACGACCGCAAGCACCGCGGTTCTGGCTATCTGCTTCGCCGGTACGAACCCAGCGGGAATGTTCTCCGCTCTGCTCATGCTAAAGGGTAGCACGCGCGCCGCGCGGCGTCGGAAAAGTTGTGGGGCGGCTGGAACCGGGTGACCTGGCTGGCACGGCCCGCGGCCCTGTTGCTACTGGACTGGAAGATGGTGATGGTAGTATGCAGACTGCTAGAATTCGCCCGTGTCGGAGGTTCGAGCCGGCCGCCCCACCCTGACGCATCCGTGATTGCACAGTGAATTCCGCCCTTCCCACATCGTACGGCTACTCGCGAAAACATCGCGCTCTCGAGGTCCTGTGCATCATGGCGGTGCTCGGGCTGCTGATGGGATTTTGCGCGAAGGTGCCGCGCACCATCCACACGCCCGGCGGCTGGGTGAACCTGATCTTGACCGGGCTGACCGGGTACGTGGCCTCTGACATCATCACCGGAATCGCCCACTGGAGCGGCGACACGCTCGGTCACGACCGAGTCTGGTTCTTCGGCCCGAACTTCATTCGTCCCTTTCGGGAACACCATTTCGATCAGAAGGCGATCACGCGGCACGATTTCATCGAGACCAACGGCAACAATTGCATCGGCATGTGTCCGCCGCTCGCGGTCGCCTTCGTGGCCGTCCCGCACCAAGAGGGATTCGGCTTCTTTGCGTGGACGTTCGTCGCGTTCGTGTCGCTGTTCGTGGTGGCGACGAACCAGTTCCACAAATGGGCCCACGCCGATAACCCGCCCGCGGCTGGTCGGTGGTTGCAGCGCTGGGGTTTGATTCTGCCGCCCGCCCACCACGACGTTCACCACGCGAGCCCCCACGACAAGCATTACTGCATCACTGTCGGCTGGATGAACCCGATTCTGAATGGCATCGGATTTTTTCGCGCCGCCGAGTGGATCGTCGCCCGCGTCTGTCCGAGCTGGCTGCACATCGAAGAACGCAATCGGTACCGCGAGGCGGCAAGAGCCAATGCCTTGAACGGGAGCCCGACACCACCCCTGGGCGCGCCTCCGCCGCCGGTGGGGACCTGGCGCGGTTAGTTCAGACGCATGCCCTCGTTCGACGTCGTTTCGAAAGTGGATTTGATGGAGTTGGACAACGCCATCAACACCGCCCAGAAGGAACTGGCCCAGCGCTACGATTTTCGCGGCACCAACACATCGTTGGAGCGCACGCCCGAAGGGATCATCCTGCGGACCTCGGACGAACCCCGCGCGATGGCCACCTTGACGGTGCTGCGCGAGCGCATGGCGAAGCGCAACGTCTCGCAGCGCTGCCTGGACCCGGAAGACGTCCAACCCGCGGGCGGCCAGACGGTCCGACAGCTGGTCAAGATCAAGCAGGGCATCGAATCCGANNGATGAATTGCGGGTGTCGGGCAAGAACCGCGACGATCTGCAGGCCTCCATGCAGCTGATCCGGCAGGGCGATTTCGGGCTCGATCTGCAGTTCGTCAATTTCAGGGACTGACCCGTCGCCTGCGGGCAACTATCGGGTGGGCCGCGGCGGGTCGGGTATCATCGGGCGGTGATGCGGGCGCGTCGATTCCACGTCCCCGGCGGTCGCTACTGCCGCCGCTGGAGCCGGGCGACGTGTACGTGTACGCACGCGACACCAACCCCCCGACGGCCGTGAAGATGGCGGACGCTGATGCGCGGGCTGGCGGCCGGCTGGTGGTGGACCTGAGCGACGGGTGGGCGCCTTTCATCTTTCAGGACACGGACGGGCCCGCGGGCACGACCACGGGGACGCCCCCGCGTCCGAACGCGTATCGGCAGACGTTCGTCGACCTGGCCAACAATCGCATCGATGCCGACGGCACGCGCCTGGAACCGGGCCATGTCGACGACAACTTCCTGGAGCCTTTTGGGATTCCGCCCACCCTGTCGGTGCTGCGGGCTCGGGTGGAACAAGATGCAACGCCGCAGCGGCGGGAGTGCGAAGCGCACGTCGACACCGACGGTTTGCGGACCTTCGTGGGCAACATCGCCTATCTGGATCGCGAGCACGCGCGCCGTGAGTTTGCCGAGGCGGTGCGCGATTCCCACTGGTTGGATTCCGAGATCGCGCAACGCGAAGCCGCCGCGGCCTCGGCGCGCGCTCGTGACGGGGGTGGAGCATCCGACGCGGGGACTCCGTCGACGATCCCCGCCACCTGGAAGGTGGGAGATCGCGCCGCGGCCCTCGCGGTCTTGCGCGCGGATCCGAACCAGAAGCTGAGGGCGCGCGTGGAGCGCGCCATCCGCGGCCAGGATCGGATGCGGGCGGTGCGCGCCGCCCAGGCGCGTCTGACGTGCGACGGCCTGCTGTCCGCGCGCAGCCGGTTCACGCCCGGGATGTTCGATCTGCCCACCCACGAAGCCCTGGCGCAATGGGAGCGCAAGAACGACATGTTTGGTTGGGCGGCCCTGGGCGGCGAAACCGTGGCGGCGCTGATGCGCCCCGCCCTCGACCTGGATTTCGACACGCTCCGACGCATTCTGGCCGAACGGATCGCCGACGCCGCGGGAATCGTCGAGGATGGATCCACGGCGAAATGGAAGGTCCCGCCCACCTATGCGGACGTCGACGTCGGCGACGGCGGTATCGCCCCGGTCAGTCACCCTGTCCCCAATCTCATCGACGACCACGTGTCGCTGCTGCTGGCCAGCCTGCACGTCAGCACGGTGGACGACATGCTGGACTTTTTGGAGCAGCACGGCCCCGGCGGATTGGCCACGCTGCGGGTGGCCTTCGCGCCACCTCCCCTGCCGCCGTACTACGGTCCCCGCATGGATCTGTCGGTCGAAATTGACCGCGGGGACGTCTGGTACGATTTTCCGTTCGACGCTCATGGCCGCGCCCGCGAGCAGCCGCGCGAACACTTCCCCCATCTGACGCTGGTCGTGCACTGGCGCGGCCAGAACATTCCCCTGTGCTCGTGGCGCACCACCATCGGATCCTGGCGGAGCGAACTACACGCCAACGGAAAGATTTACTACAAGTACAAGAACAGTGATGTCGGACCGCGCCTCTGGAAGAACATCGTCGCGGGCCCGGTGTGGATTCCACCGGACGCGACGCCCGCCAAGGATCTCTTGACCCGAAAGGTGCTCGATCGGGAAAAGGGCCCGGAACTCGTGGTCAACACCGCAGTGATGGGGCCGGGCTTTCAGTCCGCCTACGGCCTGGCCATGGCGATTCACATCGACCAACGGGGATTCGANNTCGCACGGGTGCCACCGCCTGGTGAACAACCGGGCGGTCCGCATGTTTGATTTCGTGCTACGCCGGCAGCCCTTTCGACGCATCGGCTCGGTGCCGCTGGCCCTGAAGCGGGAGCTGTTGGTCGATGGCCAGCACTATGCCTTCGAGCTGAAGACGCGCGGGTACTACTACGAGCTCTTGCATCCCATCCCGATCACCGTGAGCGAAGGGCGTATCATGGGCGCGGTCAAGGCGCCCGTCGCCGCCTACGTGCGCAAGGTGGGGGTGGACTACCGGGACGTGGACATCAGCTCGGAGATCCGTGGCGAAGGGCTGCTCGCCAGTCCGGATTCGGCGGCCAGCGTGGCCATTCCCAAAAATTCAGCGTCGCCGGAGCCCGCGTCGCCGGAGTCCGCGTCGCCGGAGTCCGAATGACGCCCGCGGACCCGTTCGGCGAGGGGCCGCTGCGCCGACACGCGACCGTGATCTTGGTGGCGCTGGCCTATCTGTCGGTGTGGCCATACTTCGAACGGCTGAACAATCCCAACGAGAACGTGCGCGTGTGGATGACGCGCGCGATCGTCGAGTACCACACACTGTCGATCGATCGCGTGTCAGCCGATTGGGGCTACGTGAACGACAAGGCGACCGGGAAGGGTCACACATACTCGGGAAAAGCGCCGGGCGCGTCCTTTGTCGGCGTTCCCATTCTCTGGGCGCAGACCAGGCTCTGGCACGTGCTCGGGTGGCCGTCGCCCGGCAAGCACACCACGGTGGTGGCGTTGCGCCTGTTCGGGGCGATGCTCCCCGGCATCGCGTTCTTGTTCATCTTCGCGCGGTGGATCGAGAAGCGCACGCGATCTCCGGCCGCCCGCGATCTCCTGGTCGTCGGGTTGGGGGCCGGCACGATGCTGTACCCGTACGGGATTCTGTTCGTAGCGCACGCGCAGGCCAGCATCGCGGCCTTTGCGTCGTTCATGCTGTTGTCGCGCAGGGCGCGCCCGCCCGATGCGCCCGATGAAGATGGCCCTCCCGAGGGGCTGGCCGCGCACGAGTCGCGCCGGGTTTNNGAATACCAGCTGCTGCTCATCGCGGCCCTGTTGTTCGCGCACGCGATCTGGGCCGCGCGCCGCCGGGCGCTGTGGTTCCTGCTCGGGGCCTTGCCCTTCGCGATCGCGCTCGGCGGCTATCACACCGCTCTGTTCGGGCGGCCGTGGGAGTTTCCCTACGGGCACCTCGAAAATCAGAACTTCGCGCAGATTCACGACGTCGGCTATCACGGGCTTGGACATCCCCGCTTGACTGTGCTCGCCACGACGCTGTTCTCCGTCAGCTATGGCCTGTTCGCCTTTTCACCGTTTCTGCTGCTGGGCGTGCTCCTGGGTGTCGACGCGGTGTTTCGCGGCCCGCGGCGCGAGGGCGTCATGGTCGTCGGCGCCACATTGATCCTGGCGTTCTTCATCGCCGGACTGTCCAACTGGCGCGCCGGGTGGTGCGTCGGGCCGCGCTACATCGCGGGCGTGGTTCCCTTCGCGACCCTGGGGCTGGCCATCAAGTGGTCGCTATTCGAGGATCGCTCGCCACGCGGGGAGGCCATGCGAGCGCTCCTCGGAGGGCTGATCGCGGCGTCCGTCTTCGCGAACGGCATCTCGGCGGCCGTGTATCCCCACTATCCCGAAGTGTTCGACAACCCCATCCATGATCTTGCGGTGCCGCTCGTCCGCGACGGATACGTGTCCTACGGCCTCGGATGGGCTCTGGGCATTCCCGCGAGGTGGTCACTCGCGCCGGTGGGAATCTTGCTGGGTGTCGCCCTGATGCTGGCGGTCGGGGGGCACGCGCCCGATCGCCGCAGGGCGGTCGGGCGCGCCACGGGAGCGCTGCTCGTGGCGCTCGTATTCTCGTTCGCGGTTTCTCGTTACGGGCGCGCGCCGTCGGCGGCCGAAACGGCCGCGGCTGCCACGGTGCGCTCCCTGTGGCAGCCGCCCCGTCATCCGTGAGCGGGCCGACGCGCGACGGTCGCGGTCACGGTCCAGCTCATCTGATTGTGCCATCGCACCGTGACATCATCGAACCGCGGCCCCGCGAACCAACCCGCGACCTCCGCGCGGGGCAAGTAGTAAGCCACCGGCGTGACCAGCTGGTCGAAGACGATCAACTCCAGCTCGTCGAAGGGGAACCCCTGCATCGACGAGAAGTATTGACCGTAGGGCAGGTGCCGGGGCCCCCAACCGTCGGGGCCGGAATGGTACAGGAGCCTGATCGCCGCCCAAATCAGCGCGGCGGGAAGCGCTGACACCGCCCGCAAGACGCGATAGGGAACCTTTGACGTGATCGCGTGCCGAACGGGATCGACGAAGCGCGGGATCCACTCGTTGTTTTCCAGGCCATAGACCCAGATCACGATTCGGCCGCCGTCGCGCACGACGGCCGAGACGCTGGCCGCCCCGACGCTGGGATTGGGCATGTGATGCAGCACCCCCACGGAAAACGCGAGATCGAACAGGGGGCGCACCGGGGGATGCGTCAGATCGCCCATCGCGACGTGGGCGTTGGGGAACTGGCGCGTGTTCCGAAATGCGACGAACGCGCTTTCGCCGAGATCGATCGAGACGATGGCCTTGGCGCCGAAGCGNNGATACGGGGGCCACCCACCCCAGGAATTGCTTTTCATAGTAGGCGCGGAGCTCCGTCCATCGCGTCCACTCCTCGGAAAAACGGGCTGCGGTATCGAGCTTGAGCTGGTCGACGCTGCCACCCAGCAAGATGGGAACACCATCCTTGATGGGGTAACGGCGCGCGCAGCCGTCGCAGGTGAGCTCGCCCTGCATCACATGTTCGTCGTCCTCCGCCCCGACGGCGGCCAGACCGAGCCCGGCGGCGCACAGGGGGCAGGCGAGGAAGGTCAGGGCCGCGCGCCTCATGGCCGCGTCATACCGCGCTTTGTCGGGAACCTGCAACGTGGCGAGCGCGGGGCTCCCCCGCGGAACTCAAACCGAGCGCGAGATCGCGCTACTTCTTCGCGCTCTTGCGCGCACCGAGACGCTCTTCCAAACGGTCGAGCTCGCTGTCGAAGAGATGATCCGCGAACGGGAACAACGTCACATTGGCCGCCCCGGCCATCAGCGCCGGTTTCTCGATGGCGTCCGTCACGTTGGACGTTCCCGCCACCACCCGGCAGCGGCGGCCCGCCCGGGTCGACAGGGTGGACATCACGCGAATCGCGTCGAAGGCGTGAACATTCGCCAGCCCGAGGTCGAGAAAAACCAACTCCGGCCGGTAACGCTCGGCCAGCGAGATACCGACCGCGATGCCCGTGGCCACCAGGCCACCCATGTCCGGATGACGGCCAACCGCCGCCGCAAAATCCGCGCGTCCTTCGCCACTGGCGGCGATCAGCAGCACGATGCCGCGCGTGGCGCTTTCCAAGCGACTGGCATCGGTCGCGAACTGTCCCGCNNTCGTCCCCCGCGCCACGGCCGGCGCGCTGCAATTGCCTCTGAGCCTGTTCCACGGTTAGCCCGCCCGACGCCAGGTTCACCAAGAGCATCGTGTCCACGTCGAGGGCGTCCGCCAGCCGCACCAGATATTCGGCGCGGTCGACGTACATCTGGCCCTCTTTCCAGCGGACGGCACGAGAGTGCTCAAAGCCCAGGATGTTGGCCAAGTCGCGCTCGCGCGTATCAGCGCCCCGGAGCTCTCGCAGCCGATCCATGCAAAACCTCCACAGACCACCCGATGGTCCGTGGCGTGGAAGATTTCGTCCAGGCTTCATGCAAGCGAACTAATCCACGAATGCGGGGAATGCAACCCTTAAAAGCGCAAGCATCTACAAAGATCGCGCACGTTCGCCATCTCGAAACACAGCAATCCCAAGCCATTCGCGCGCGCGGCACCGGCGCGGCGCACAAGCGCGAGCAAATCGTCGGACGCGTTCTGTTTACACACCCCGCCATGGACAGTATCTTCCTCGTGCGATGCGTGTCCATGACCTAGGGGGGGCCACGGGGGACGGAGACACTCCGATCCAGAACGTCAGTCAAACCTGTGCGCTGCTGGCGATCGCTGTGCTGGGCGTGCACTGCGCTCCCGCGATCAAGCGGGACCTTTCGAGCATGCCCGCGGGCCGCGTCGGGTTCGACGATCTNNCGTTCGCGTTTTGCCTTCGACAGCCCATTCCAGCTCCAGGCGGTGCGCCAGGTGTTGAACGAAAACTGGACACGGCTGCCCGACGACGTCGCCAGCGCCCCGCGCATCGAGCTCGAGGTGAGCTGGTCCGAGCGCTCGGGTGTCCGGCGCGTGGTGACCAACCAGGACGCAGAGCTCACCGTGGCGCGAGCACCGACGGCGCTGCCCTATCACGTCTGTCTTTCCGAGCTGCTGTTCGGCGAGCCCCTGTATCACGAGCGGCGGGTCTCGCTGGGGCTGGGGCCGCTGCCATCCCCACCGTCGATCCTCACCCCCGCCTCCGCCTCCGCATCCTCCTCCCCCGCCGCCTCCACCCCGCCCGACGCGGGCGTGCGCCTGGCGAACACCTCCGACGGGGGAGGNNCCCGGTTCGGTTGGGTTAGGATTCGCGGCAAATGCCGATCGAACATCGAACCGTGGAACCGAAGTGGCAGGAGCGCTGGCGCGCCGCCGGACTGCACAAGACCACCTTCGATCCGAGCCGGCCCAAATTTTACGCGCTGGACATGTTCCCCTATCCGTCGGGAGCGGGATTGCACGTCGGCCACTGCGAAGGCTATGCGGCCACCGACATCATCACCCGCTGGAAACGCATGCAAGGCTGGAACGTGCTGCATCCCATGGGGTGGGACGCGTTTGGACTGCCCGCCGAGAACTACGCCATCAAGCACGGCATCCATCCCCGCATCACCACCGAGCAGGCCATCGCGACGTTTCGGCGCCAGATCGATTCGGTGGGATTCGCGTACGACTGGGATCGNNGTGGAGCGCAAGGCCATGCGCCAGTGGCTGCTGCGCATCACCCGCTATGCCGACCGCCTGCTCGCGGATCTCGGCGAGGTGGATTGGCCCGAATCAACCCTGGCCATGCAACGCAACTGGATCGGGCGCAGTGCGGGGGCCGACGTGATCTTCGCCAGCGCGCGTCCGATCGCCGGCCGCGAGATCCGCGTGTTCACCACCCGTCCCGACACGCTCCACGGCGCAACGTACCTGGTTCTGTCTCCCGAGCACCC
>PMNO01000374.1 GCA_003161835.1 Myxococcales bacterium
GTACCGAGCGCGATCGCGATCTCGGGAAACGAGAGCCCTTGCATCTTGTGCAAGATAACGGCTTCGCGCTGTTCGGAGGGAAGTTGCTGGAGGGCTTCCTCCACGGCCCGCGCGATGTGCGGATCCGAAAGCACGGCGTCGTCCGATGCGATATTGAGCGTCTCGGGATCGAAGGGTTGCTCCCGACGCGTGCCGCGCCGGCGCAGGGCGTCTCGCCCGGCGTTCGCGGCTATGGAATAGATCCAGGCGCGCACGCCGGCGGTGGCGACGTAACGCCCGCGGGCCCGCACGAATGACAGGAACGTCGTCTGCAGCAGGTCCTCCGCCAAGGTTCGGTCCCGCACCAGGCGGTGCAGGAACGATTCTAGCTGGGGTGCGTAGCGATCGTACAACACGGTAAAGGCGTCCTGGTCTCCCTCACAGAATCTTGCCATCAGCACGTCGTCTGACTCGCGTTCCGCGATGGGTTCTGTGTTCATACGCGCCAGTAGATGAAACGGTAACAGCCTGCCCAGGAAATGCGAATGCGCGGCTTGCGGGGCCAAGCCATCGGCGCGGTCACTCGGTTCGTAACCATTGGTGGACGTGGTGCGTTCAGCTCCGCGAACACGGGCAACGACGCAGAAGGACGCCATGGCATTTCGGGCCGACGCTCTGATCAAAGAGCACAGTACGGGGAGCGCCGCGCGCGCGAACGGGAAGGAGTACCCTTCAACCATCGACAAACGAGAAGCCGTTGCTGAATCGGACCGGCGGGGCGTGGCCGATCACATCATCGTGGGCGGCGGCCTGGCGGGAGGATTGACAGCGCTGGCGCTGGCGCGCGCGGGGCGTGGCTCGGGGGTGGTGCTCGTCGAGGCTGCGGCGACATTGGGGGGCAACCACACTTGGTCGTTCCACGACACGGATCTGGACCCCGACGGTCGGGAATTGGTGGCTGACCTGGTGACCAAGCGATGGCCGCGGCAGGACGTCCGATTTCCCGGGCACGCGCGGACCCTCCATTCCGGATATTCCGCGGTGAGCAGCGAGCAGTTCGGACGCGTGCTGCGCAGTCAGCTGGAGGCGGCCGGGGTGGGCCTGGTTCTCGGGCGCCGGGTTGCCGCCGTCGGGACCTCGATGGTGCGCCTGGAGGACGAAACGATCTTGCGCGGCAGGTTGATCGTTGATGCGCGCGGGCCCGAGACGGCGCACGGTGAAGGCGGCGCGGGCTTTCAAAAGTTCGTGGGACTGGAACTCGAGCTGCAGGACGACGGCCCCTGGACCGTTCCGCTGCTGATGGACGCAACCGTTCCCCAGATCGATGGCTACCGGTTCACCTACGTATTGCCGTTCTCGGCCCGGCGGGTCCTGGTGGAAGATACGATCTATAGCGAAAACGCGCTGCTCGACCACGCGCAGTGCGAACGCGGCATCTTGAGCTATGCGGCGCGAAACGGGGCGCGCATCGCCCGCGTTCTTCGGCGCGAATTCGGTGTTCTGCCGCTGCCGATTCGGGCGTCGGCATCGTCTTCGCCGTCCCCGCCATCGTCACGGTCGCGGGCGGAACCCCTGCGCGTTGGTTACCGCGGTGGCTTCTTTCACGTCGTCACCGGCTACTCGCTACCCATCGCCGTCCGCGTGGCGCTGGCCGTGGCGCGGTCGCCTACGCCCGATGACGCCCGCGCCGCGGTGGCGTCGGTCGCGCGCGACCTCGGGCCGCAACAGCGCTTCGGGCGGCTGCTGAACCGATTGATGTTCGACGCCATGCCGGCGGCGTCGCGCTGGACGGCGTTCGAGCGGTTCTACCGCCTACCCGACGAGACGATTGCGCGTTTTTACGCGAGCCGCAGCACCTGGCGGGACCAGGCGCGGGTCCTGGTCGGGCGCCCGCCCGCAGGGCTGTCGTGGTCACGGATCCTAGGCCCGAGAAGCCATCCATCGAGAAGGGAACCATCATGAGCGCACGACCGCACAGCCGTCCCATTCCATCGACGACCACCTTCGCCGACATGGTCGACGAGTCGCTGTCCCCGGCGCGCTTGCAGTGGATGTCGCATCCCGAGGATTGGCCGGAGCCGGGGCCGTCGTCGGTGGGCCTGCCGCGCGCAATGTGGGATGCCGGTGTGGGCGACATCGCGCGCGAAATACTGGGCCGGCCGAGTCGGCAGTTTCGCGCCCGGATGTGCCAGTTGGCGTGGCGGCTCGGTGACGGGCGGGGGGAGATCCCCGCGTTCCTGCCGGCGGCGGTGGAGGTGATTCACGCCGGCAGCTTGATCGTCGACGACATCGAAGACGGATCGCTGCAGCGTCGCGGCGGGCCGTGCCTGCACCTCGAGCACGGTGTCCCCGTGGCGTTGAACGCCGGCAACTGGATGTACTTCTGGGCGGTGACGATGGTGGATCAGCTGGTCGTTCCCGCGGCCACGCAGGACGAGCTGCGCCGCGCTCTGGTCGACGCCATGTACCGGTGTCACCTGGGTCAGTCGCTGGATCTGTCGGTGGCCGTTGGCCAGCTTCCGCGGGAATGGGTGTATCGCACGGTGGCGTCGAGCACCATGTTGAAGACGGGCGCGCTGATGGAATTGGCGGCGCGGCTGGGGGCCGTCGCGGCCCAGGCCCCGTTCGAGCGCGTCCGGGCACTGGCGCGATTCGGGCGTCGATTGGGGCTGGGCCTGCAGATGCTGGATGACTTCGGCAATCTGAACGCGCCGGCGACCGAAACGACGAATTCGAAGGCGCTGGAGGATCTGCGCAACGGGCGACCGACCTGGCCCTGGGCCCTTGCCGCTCGCGCGCTCGACGAGCCGACCTTCGCGCACTTGCAGACGAGCGTGCGGGCNNTACCTGCGACAGACGCTGCGCGATCTGCGCGACGAGGTCGGCGACCGGGACGAGCTCGACCTCCTGGCGGCCGAGATGGAGAGACTGGAGGCGTCTTATGGATAACCGGCGGCGGATCGCGATCGTCGGCAGTGGATTCGGGGGGCTGGCGGCTGGCATCCGCCTGCAAGCCGCGGGCGTGCACACGACGATGTTCGAGGCGCGGGATCTGCCGGGCGGCCGGGCGTACGTGTACCGCGATCAGGGCTTCACGTTCGACGCGGGCCCGACAGTCATCACGGCGCCCCATTGCCTGGAGGAATTGTTCGCGCTCGGGGGTGAGCAGATGGCCGACCATGTGACCCTCGACCCCGTGAAGCCGTTCTATCGGCTGCAGTGGCCCGACGGAACGCGGTTTGACTACGGTGGCGATGCGGCGACCATGCGCGCCCAGGTCATGGCCCTGGCACCCGACGACGCGGCGGGTTTCGAGCGGTTCATGGACTACAGCCGGCAAGTGTTCGAGGCCGGGTACGAGGGGCTTGTCGATTCGGCGTTCCTGCGCTTCTTCGACATGGTGCGGGTGGCGCCGGCGCTGGCGCGCTTGCGCGCCGACCGATCGGTCTATGGCGCCGTCAGTCAGTTCGTGAAGGACGAACGCCTGCGCCAGGCGCTGTCGTTCCACGCGCTGTTGATCGGGGGCAATCCCTTCGAGACCAGCGCGATCTACACGTTGATTCCCTTTCTGGAACGAAAATGGGGGGTGTTCTTTCCCCGAGGCGGAACGGGGGCGCTGGTACAGGCGCTGGCCGCGCTCTACCAGCGGTTGGGAGGGGAGCTGCGGCTGTCGACGCCGGTCAAACGGATACAGGTTGTCCGCCGCGGCGCTTCGTCCGCCCCCATTCATATGGTGACGTCGGGGGCTGCGTCGGCTGCTGCGTCGGGCGCGAGCGAGCAGGACGAGGCCTTCGATGCGGTGGTGTCGAACGCGGATCTGCACCATACGTACGCGCGCCTTTACGAGGGGACACCGACCGCGGATCGACAGCGCGCANNGTCCATGCGCGCCGGCTTTCTGGTCAGCGAGGATCTCTATCCGCGCTCGGCCGGCTATTTCGGCCCGGCTGCGCGCCACGACCGCCTCGTCGTCGGCCTTCACGCTGCTGCTCGCGCTGCGCGGCCGGACCCCCGGGCTCGGCCATCACACGGTGCTGTTCGGGCCGCGCTATCGCGAAATGCTGAGCGAGATCTTCAACGGCCCGACCTTGCCGCCGGATTTTAGCCTGTACTTGCATCAACCCACGGTGACGGATCCCAGCCTGGCGCCCCCGGGGTGTGAATCGTTCTACGTTCTGGCGCCAGTTCCGCACCTCGGATCCGCGGCGGTGGATTGGCAACGGGAGGCCGCGCCCTATGCCGATCGCATCCTGGCCGCGCTCGAGGCGGTGCTCCCGGGCCTGCGTCAGGAGATCGTGACCCAGCGAATCTTCACGCCCATCGACTTTCGCGATCAGCTGAACGCGTATCAAGGGTCGGCGTTCTCGGTTGCGCCGCGCCTGTCTCAGAGCGCGTTCTTTCGACCGCACAACCGCGATCCGGAAATTCCCGGTCTGTACATCGTTGGCGCGGGGACCCATCCGGGCGCCGGGGTGCCCGGCGTGATCAATTCGGCCAAGGCCACGGCGCGGGTGGTCTTGTCCGATCTGGGACATTCCGATGGCGAGGCGCTGGCTTCATGACCCCGGAGCAGGAATCGACGACGCGCCAGATCCTGGCGCACCATTCGAAGAGCTTCGCGCTGGCGGGAAAGCTGCTGCCGACCTGGTGTCGCAGGGACGCGGCCGCGCTGTACGCCTGGTGTCGTCGNNGTGGACGGGCCCGAAGACGCGGCATCGCGGGGCGCGGCGGTGAATCGCTTGCGGCGCGAACTGGACGCGGTGTACGCCGGCTCCGCCCAGACTGATCCGGTGCTCGGCGGGATGCAGGACGTGGTGCTCCGGCATCGGATCCCCCGCCGCCCCGCGGACGATCTCATCAGGGGGATGGCCATGGATGTTGGCGCCGTTCGATATCGAACCTTCGATGACCTGCTGCTCTACTGCTACCGAGCCGCTGGTACCGTGGGCCTGATGATGGCCCACCTCATGAACGTGCGCGACGCGGGGGCTCTGCGGCATGCCGCGGATCTCGGCATCGCGATGCAGTTGACCAACATCTGTCGCGATGTTGCCGAGGACGAACGCCGCGGACGGGTGTACCTGCCGCAGGAACTCCTGGGTGGGGTCGGCCTGCCCAGCCACGCCGGCGAACTGTGCCCCGCCGCGGTGTCGGAGGTGCTGCGCCGGGCGGACGCCTTCTATCGTTCGGGCGACGCGGGCCTCGGTCATCTGCCGTTCAGATGCGCGGTGGCGATCCGAGCCGCGCGACTCATCTACGCCGATATCGGCAGGGTGATCGCACGACGCGGGTTCGACGTGTCGGCGGGCCGCGCGGTGGTGTCGCGGGGCCGGAAGCTGTGGCTGCTGGCGCGGGCGGTCTTCGGCACCTGGGCTCGGCTCATCGTCCCGACCCGAGTCACCCTTCCATCGGAGACCTCGTCATGAAGCCGCGCGTGTCTCTGGTGGGGCCCTCCGCTGGAGCGCCCGAAAGTTCCTCGGACCGTTCGTCGGAGGGTTCACCGGTCAGTTCCCCCCATCGTCCAGGTGACCTGTCGGCGCTGGGGCAAATCGCGCTCTACGTCGGTCGAATACGCCAGTTTCAACGC
>PMNO01000496.1 GCA_003161835.1 Myxococcales bacterium
ATTTCTGGCCGAACGGACCGATTTCGTGCGCGTGCCGGTCAAGGAGATCTGGGGCCGCGCACGCGCCGAAGCCCTCGGCCAGGGCCCGGATGGCTTCTTGCGGCTCGATCCAGCCGTTCACGACACCGATGGCTTTTTTGCGGCGGTCCTGAGGCGCGTGCGATGACGCGCGCTGCGGTCGGTCCCCGCCGTGAAGCGCCCACCGCTATTTTGCTTGGATTCGCGCTGGCGGTCGCCACCATTTCGTTCGCCGCGATCGCCTGGGCCGCCCCCGCTGCTTCTGCCGCCTCCGGTTCGGGAGGTGTTCGAGCCGCCACGACACAACCTCACGCTCGGGTCGCGCCGACCACCCCGGCCGTCGAGGACGATCCCCTCACCGTCGAGGTGTTGACGTTCGGTCCTGGGGGCCACCCCTTCACACGATTTGGCCACAACGCAATCCGGATGGTCGATCGCAACGCCGGCACCGACATCGTCTACAACTTTGGGACTTTTTCCTTTGGCTCCCCGCGCCTGATTGTGGATTTTCTGCAAGGGAGGCTGCACTACTGGTTGTCCCGGTCGAGCATGGCCGCCACCGCCCGCGCGTACCAGCGGGAGAACCGAAGCATCGAAAGCCAGGAGCTCGACCTGTCACCGGCGCAGAAGCGCGAGCTGGCCACCCGGTTGGAGGTGAACGCACGCCCCGAGAACCGCGAGTATCACTACGACTATTTCGCGGACAACTGTTCGACGCGCGTGCGTGATGCCCTGGATAACGTGGTACAGGGGCGCCTGAAGGCGAGCGCCGCGGGGCAGGGCACCATGAGCCTGCGCGCCCACGCGTTGCGGATGGCGGCCGACGATTTGCCTTTCTACCTGGCGCTGATGATCGTTCTGGGCCCTCGCACCGACCGGCCCACCAACGAATGGGCGGAGGCCTTTCTGCCCGAGATGTTGCAGCGGACCTTGCGCGGTTCGCCGACCGGCGACGTGGGTGTGGTGGCCGGGCGTCTGGTCAAGACGGAGCGGGTCCTGTTCAAGGCCGACCGTTCGCCGCCTCGGCGCGAGGCCCCGAACTGGTTGCCGGCGTTTCTGGGCGTGGGAGCCATCTCCGGGCTGCTCCTGTTCTTGCTGGCCCGAGCGGGTGCGCGTTTTTGGCCCGCCCGCGTCCTTTTTGGCGTGGCGCTCGCGTGCGCGGGCCTGGTCGCGGGGGCGGTGGGCTGCTTCCTGGCCGGCGCCTGGGCGCTCACCCCCCATGCCGTCGTTTACCGGAACGAGAACGTCTTGTTGTTCGCGCCATTCGCAATTGCCTTGGCGGTCTTGGGGCCGGGAGTGGCCATGGGGCGGCCGGGAGCCACGCGCAAAGCGTTCTTTGTCGCGGCGGCGGCGCTGGGTCTGGCGGGTACGGCCTGCGCGCTGAAACTGTTTCCGTGGTCGCATCAGGAAAACGGCGGATTGATTCTGATGATGGTGCCCCTGTGGTTCGGCATCACGGCAGGGACGCGCGCCGTCATGGGCCTGGCGCCCAAGGGGCGCACCGGGGCGTGAAATCCGTCGCCTCGAGGTGTGGGTGATAGACTTGATTCATATGGACTCCGCACTGGCTGAACGGCGCGCGCACCTTTCGAAGATGCTGGGAGCGCGCGCGGCGCTGTTGCTCGCCTCGCCCCCGGAGAAATTGCGCAACGGCGATGTTCACTACAAGTTTCGCCAGGACAGCGACATCCTGTATCTGACGGGGTTCGACGAACCCGGAACCGTGGTCGTCCTTCGTCCCGATCACCCGGAAACGCCGTTCGTGATGTTCGTTCGCCCGCGCAGTCCGGCCGACGAGATCTGGACCGGGCGGCGCGCCGGCGTCGAGGGAGCCGTGGCGCGCTTCGGTGCCAACGCCGCCTTTCCCATCGGTGAGCTCGACGCCAAGCTGCCCGAGATTCTGGCGGGTGTCGAGGACATCCACGTGGGATTCGGACACGACGACGAGTGGGACGCCCGGGTCTTGCGCATCCTGGGCCGCATGCGTGCCGCCGAGCGCCGTGGCCAACGCGCGCCGGTTCGCCTGGTCGACGCGCGCCTCAGCTTGCACGAGATGCGCCTCATCAAATCGGACCTCGAGCAGGGGCTCTTGCGCCAAGCCGCCGCGATCACCGCCGAGGCGCACACGAGCGCCATGCGTGCCGCGAAGGGCGGGGTGGGGGAACACGAAATCGAGGCGCTGATCGATTACACGTTTCGCCGACACGGGGGCACCGGGCCTGGATACCCCAGCATCGTCGGCGGTGGGGCCAACGCCGTGATCCTGCACTACGTGGAAAACAGCGCCCCGCTCAAGGACGGTCAGCTGCTCCTCGTCGACGCGGGGTGCGAGGTGGCCGGGGGCTTCACGGCCGATGTCACCCGCACCTTCCCGGTCGGGCGGCCATTTTCAGCGGCGCAGAAGCGGGTGTACGAAGCGGTGCTGGACGTTCAGGTCGCGGCCATCGAGGCGGTGCGGCCCGGGGCCACCCTGGACGGCATTCACACCCAGGTCGTGGAACAACTCACGCGCCGGATGGTGGACCTCGGCCTGCTCGAGGGTGACGTCGCGTCGCTGATCGAGAAGCAGGCGCACAAGCAATTTTACATGCATCGGACCAGCCACTGGTTGGGCCTCGACGTCCACGACGTCGGCTTCTACAGCATGGAGGGCGCGGCGCGTCCTTTGGTCCCCGGGATGGTCTTGACGATCGAGCCGGGGCTGTATATCGCCGAGGATTCGGCGGCCCCGCAAGACCTGCGTGGGATCGGCGTCCGGATCGAAGACGACATCCTGGTCACCGAGTCCGGCTACGAGAACCTGACCCGCGCCACGCCCAAGACAGTCGCCGCGATCGAAGAGCTGGTGGCGGCGGGGTAGTCGGCCGGGCCGACCGCGACCGGTCCGTTCGGGTCGGGTCACGCCTCCTGTACGCGCCGCCAGCCGAGCTTTGCGTCGTGCCCATCCCGATGCGCCTCGGTCGCCATGGTGCCTGCATCCTCGTTCGCGGCGCGAAGGGTTTCCGTGTCCAAACGGTCGGCGTGAAGAGTTTCGTCCGCCGCGCAGAGCAGGTCCTCGACGGTGGATCCCTGCGCTCGGTACGACGCCATGCCGACGCTCACCTGAATCCCGGCGTCGCGAGATCCGGGGGCGGGATTCCAACGGTCACGCAGTCGATCCGTGAGCTCGATCGCGTCAGAGCAATCCTTGCCCGAGAGAATCAGCAGAAATTCGTCGCTGCTCAGGCGGCAACAGAGATCTTGCGCCGTCAAGTCCTGAACCAGGAATCGCAGGGCGCGCCGCCAGACGTCGCCTTCGGCGGCATACCCCAATCGGTCAGCCGTGTCGGTCAGACCATCGAACTCGACCAACAGGATCGAGAAACGGTGGCTCGGTTCACGCTCGGCCCGACTCAATTCATCGTCGAGACGCTTGATGGCGTCGCCGCGATCAAGGTG
This sequence comes from Myxococcales bacterium, assembly GCA_003161835.1. GTDB lineage: Bacteria > Myxococcota_A > Polyangia > Fen-1088 > Fen-1088 > FEN-1088. The sequence continues at coordinate 3,457 of PMNO01000496.1, forward strand.
TCTTGCCGCCGGGCGATTCTTTTCGGTTTGCGCCGCGGATGGGCTCAGGCTTGTCATTCCACCCTGCCTTTGCAGAATGTGGGCCAGCCACTCACTTGCCTGGAATCATCACTAAATTATTGAATTATTTGGTAAATTTAAAAGTCGCGCTCCCATTGGAGCGCCCAGCCGGGATCAGTCCGGGGTGCTCCGTGCATTTTGGGTCGCACGACCTGCGCAATCCCGCACATATCGTGCAAGAACATGCCGAGCGGTACGGTTCCGGTTCGGTTGCGCGCCGCTATGCGGTGCGGCGTGCTGGGCCTGGCTGGCTGGGCTGTGGGAGCAGACGCGCTCCCCTAACGAAACTGCCATTCCATGCCGAGCGCGATATCGAAGACAGAATACGTGTGGCTGCCGGCGTAGTCCTGGGCAAAGGCCCCGTGGCCGAGCGATAGGTCCGCTTCCATGCCGAAGCCCAGCCAGTCGAAAATGTAGTACTTCGCCCCCACGCCGCCCCGAACGGCCAAACCGGTCGCGCTCTGGCTGGACCGCGGATAGAGGTAGACCAGGCCGGCGCCGCCGCGCAGATAGGGCACGAGGGGCACGCTCGTGCGCATGCGCCACGACGCCCCGGCCAGCAATTCCACGTCGCTACCTCCCAGCGCTCGGCAGGCCCCATACGGACTGCACGCAGCGGCGCGCACGTTCATTTGAAGGTCCAGCCACAGGGGACCATTCAACATGTATCCGTACCCCAGCCCCACGCCTCGCCCGCTAAACGAATCACCCAGGCCCGTCCCGAGGAGAAATTGAACGCTGGCCGCGTTCTCTTTCAGGAAAGGATGCGGCCCGACCAGGATCATGTCCTCCGCACGCGCGCGCGCGCCCACCGCGCCCACCAGACAGGCCGCGAAGGCCAACCGCCGCAGCATCAATGGAAAAGTGTTTCGTGTGGACATAGCCTGTGCCTGTGCACTGCGCGCCCGAGCATAGGCCCTCCACCTCGCCCCCACCAGTTTCCGCGTGGACGCGCGTGATCATCGTGTTCGTGGTCGGTGCGCTCGGCGCCTGCGCGACGTCACATCACCGGAGGCCTCGGACCTTGGGGTTCGCGGGGGCATCGGTCGCGGTTGCTGGTAGTGGTCTGTGGGTGGCGGGCGAACGCCGGGCCGATCCCGGTCAGGTTCCCGCGATTGGCCTGGGCGTGGTGGCGGTGGGAATCATCGCCATGGTGGCGGCGGGCGGCTGGATCGCCGCGGAAGTATCCTGTCAGGTGGATCCAGACTGTGAGGACACCGAGGAATGCCGCGAAATTCCGGCGCCTCCGGGCGGCGTGCCTTACAAGCAGTGCATAGCGCGCTGACTGACGTTCCCGCGCCCCGCTCGAGCGCCGACCCATTCTCGTCGTCGCGCCCGATGCTTCTCGTCGAGACTGCGATCAGCCGGATTTGCCCGATTTGCCTGGATACTCTGGGTATCCGAGGACGGCCGGGGGCGTGCGCTCGTCCAGCCATGCCCGCTCGCCGGCGTCTTGCTGGGTGTCTCCGCCGGCGGCCATGGCCACCCGCGGGGTCACCCGATCGGGCATGAGGGGCGTGATCGCGTCATCGTCGCTGTCTTTCGAGCGCGCCACGAACGGAAGCAGGGCGGGCTCGGCCACGTCCAATCCGGCCCCCTCGGGAGCCGGAGTTTGCGCGACCGCCGGCTGCGACGGCGGAGTGGGGCGCTCGGCATCTTGGTCGAGCCCCAGCGGCAAGGTGGTTCGCTTCCGAACCTGCGGGGCGCCATTTGACGGAACGCTAGACGGACCTTGCGAGCGGTCTGGCGGTGAATCCTGCGACGGACTTTTCACCCCCAGCGTCGGATCCGCCGCTGGCTGCCTGGGGAGCTCGGTTTGCGCGCGGGTTTCCGTGCCGGGCTCGCCGCTCGTGACCCAAGATGGTGCCGGCCAGGCTTCCGAGGGCGACGGCGCGGGAGCGCCCATGCC
>PMNO01000119.1:0-9476 GCA_003161835.1 Myxococcales bacterium
GCCGCAAGAAGCCATCCGGGCCCTGGCCGAGGGCTTCGGCGCGTGCGCGGCCCCAGATCTCCTTGACCGGCACGCTCACGAAATCGGTCCGTTCGGCGAGAAATTGCTCCAACACCCGTTCGTTCTCGTCGCCGAGCACCGTGCAGGTCGCGTAGACGAGCCGGCCCCCGACCGCGACCAGCGGCGCATACGTCACGAGCAGGCCGATCTGTCGCGCTGGAAACGACGCCACAGTGGCCGGCCCCATACGCCACCGCGCCTCGGGGTTTCGTCGCAAGGTTCCGAGGCCCGAGCAGGGTGCGTCCACCACAACCCTATCCCACGCCGCGGGTCTTGCCTCCGGCGGGAGAATGGCGCCATCCCCGCCGATCACCCGGGCCGCGACATTGTTCAGGCCCGCCCGCCGCGCGCGCCGCCGCAATTCTTCCAGCTTCTTGCCGTCGACGTCGATGGCCAAGACGCGTCCCTTGCCCCCCAAAGCCGCGGCCAATGCCAGGGTCTTTCCCCCGGCCCCCGCGCACGCGTCGAGCACCCGCCCCCCCGGAGGCGGCGCCACCAATTCGGATACCAGCTGGCTGCCCTCGTCCATCACCTCGAACAGGCCACGCCGAAACGCGGACAGCCCAAACGCATTGACCCGGGTTTCCAAGATCAGCGCCGTCTCCGTCCAGCGCCCCGGGCGCGCCGTGACCCCCTCCTCGGCGAGGGCGGCAATCAAAGCGTCGCGCGTGGTCAACGCGGTGTTGGCTCGAACCGCGAGCGGCGCGCGCTGGTTCATGGCGTCGAGCAACGCGGCGGCGGCCTCCGCTCCTCGCTCGGCGGCCAGTCGTTCGAAGAGCCAGGTGGGCACCGACAATCGAATCGCCTCCCGGTCGGCCCCCGTCGCGCGACCCAGCCCGGCGTCGGTCGCGACCGCCAACGACAAGTCCAGATCGGTGCGGAACAAGCGCCGCACGTCCGGTTTCGCGGCTTCAGGCGGAAGGCCTTCGCCCAATTCGAACGCGATCAGCTTCAATTCGTCGCGGGCGACGGGCGAGAAATCCACGGGCGCCGTGGCAGAGATCCGCGCGCCGCCGCCGAGGCCAGAACCGGAATCCAGGAGCTGGTCGACGATCGCGTTCAAACGTCGATCGAACCGAATCAAGCCGTAGACAGTCTCCGCGATCTTCCGTCGTTCGGAGCTGCCCAGCTCCCGGTGCGCGCGAAAGGCGCGCGCGATGATGTCGCTCGCATATCCCCATTCGGCGCGCGATTCGGCGGCGAGCTGCAAGGCCAGGGCGCGTGCGGCGCCCGATAGACGGGGCAAGGGCGCGCCCGGCGGACGCGCCTGCCCGCCTGACGCCGCACTTCGGCCGAGGCCGGACGTGGGCGTGGATGCGGATAGGGGCGCGGGAGCAGAAATCGGAGCGGAAGGGGGGACTGGCAAGGATGCTTCGATCTGCCCCGCCAAGTGGCTGGGGTCAAGCGAGGGCGCGGCGGAATCAACCCATCGATTCAACCCATCGATACAACCCATCTTCGGGGGCGGGCCCACCCCGCCTGGCCCGGATGACTCAAGCGGCGCGGAACTTCTGCCGTTTTTCCCGTTGACGGTTCACGACCCGGTGCGTCTTTTAGACCCCCAATGATAGGATCACCACCATGTCAGACCAGAAGCCCAACCCCTACAAGATCGCGCAAGATCAGCTGGAGAACGCCGCCAAGATTTGCGGCCTCTCGGCGCCCGTCGCCAGCATTCTGTCCCAACCCAAGAACGAGTTGATCGTGAACTTCCCGGTCCGGATGGACAATGGGGAGTACAAGCTCTTCAAGGGCTATCGGGTTCAGCACAACAACATCCTCGGACCGTACAAGGGCGGGATTCGCTATCACGAGATGGTGTCGCTGGACGAGATCAAGGCTCTGGCGTCATGGATGACGTACAAGTCCGCGCTCCACGACATCCCGTTTGGCGGCGGCAAGGGTGGGATCAAGTTCTCGCCGCGCGACCATTCGCAAAGTGAGCTGGAACGAATCACGCGGCGGTTCACCCACGCGCTCGGCGCCAACATCGGCCCCGAGTACGACATTCCGGCACCCGACGTCGGCACCAACGGCCAGATCATGGTGTGGATGATGGACACGTACATGAACGTCGTGGGTTTCGTCGACAAGAACGCCAANNTCCGCCACCGGACAGGGGATCGTCCACTGCATCACGGAGTGGGCCCGCGATCGGCATTTCGACCTGAACGGCGCCACGTTCTCGGTACAGGGGTTCGGCAACGTCGGCTCCAACGCCTCCAAGATCCTCGCGCGCACGGGCGCGTCCCTGGTCGCGACGGGTGACTGGAAGGGCTACATCGTCAACAGCGACGGCATCAACCCCTACAAACTCAGCGAATATGTGACGCGGACCGGGTCCGTGGTCGGCTATCCGGGCGCGCGCGCGATCACCCGCGAGGAATTTTTCGGCACGCCGGTGGACATTTTCATCCCAGCCGCGCTGGAGCTGGAAGTGGGTGTGGCCGAGGCCAAGGCGCTGGCGTGCAAGGTGATTGTCGAGGGCGCCAATGGCCCCACCGACAGCGCCGCGGAGCCGATCCTGGCGGAGAAGGGCATCGTGGTGATTCCCGACATCCTGGCCAATTCGGGGGGCGTGGTTGTCAGCTACTACGAATGGCTACAAAACAAGCGATCCGAACGATGGGATCTCGAAGAGGTGGAAGAGCGGCTGGCCAAGCGCATGAAGCGCACCTATCTGGCGGTCACCGAATACGCGGCCATGAAGAAATGCGACTGGCGCAACGCCGCGCTCTGCATCGCGCTCGACCGCATCGGCAAGGCTTACAGCGAGCGGGGCATATTTCCTTGACAGAATGCTGAGGCGGTTCAGACCGACCGCTGCTATGCGCTGCGTCCGCGCAGCAACAGATGCGCCTGAACCAGTCGCGGGTTCTGGAAGAGCTTCACCAGGAGCGCGCCCGCCGCGAATCCCCCGATGTGGGCCCACACGGCCACCCCGGTCGACACCTTCGATCCGAGCGACGTGATCTGAGGCAACCCCTCCAGCAGCTGCATCCCCATCCAAAAAAGCAACATCATCCAAGCCGGCACGGCGATGACCCGAATGAAGATGAACAGAAACACGAGGATATTCACGCGCACGCGGGGATAAAGGACGAGATAGGCGCCGAGCACGCCCGAGATCGCACCCGAAGCCCCCACCATGGGTACGATCGACCCGGGATCGATCGCTATCTGCGCGGCCGCCGCGGCCAGCCCGCACAGAAGGTAGAAGACCACGAATCGGAAGCGCCCCATGCTGTCCTCGACGTTGTTCCCGAAGATCCACAGGAACAGTCCGTTGCCGAGCAGGTGCCCCCAACCACCGTGCAGGAACATCGACGTTATCGGGGTCAAGATGTTGCGCGCCTCCGCGTCCACCAGGCACGCCATGCCGCTCCCCAGCGCGAAGCCCGCGCCGACGCGGGCGCGGCCCGTGATCTCGCCGGGAATCATGCCCCAGTTGCACACGCTGGCCGCCAGGAGGCTCGGATCCAGGCCCGCACCCTGCGCGAACAACCACGTCGCCACCAGGGCCCCGAGCAGCAGCACGGTGACCAGCGGAAAGCGCAGGGTGGGGTTGTCGTCGCTGATGGGGATCATCGTTTCGCCGCCTCTCCCACGGCCGCGAAGGCCAGGCCTACGGCTTCGGCGGCGCTGGAAGCGCGTGGCGCATTTGGTACTACACCCTCGATTTCGAAGTGCCAGGAACCGACCAGCACCACGGGTTTTTGCGCTTTGAGGGCCAGGGCTATCTCCGACAACGTCCCAAAACCGCCCCCAATGGCGATGACCGCGTCGCTGGCGCAGACGTTCAACCAGTTGCGCGCCTCGCCGAGGCCAGTGAAGAGCGCGATGTCGATGAAGGGGTTTGGCGGCGATTCCCGCGCGCTCGTGCCTGGCAGGATGCCAATCGTCAGCCCGGCTATTTCCCGGGCGCCCGCGGCCGCGGCTTCCATGACGCCACCCCGGCCCCCGCACAACAGAACCCCGCCGCGCTCGGCGATCCCACGCCCGATGGCCCGGGCCATTTGCGCGGTTTGCGGATCACAGGCGGCGGGCCCCATGACGCCGATGACGATTCGATGTGTGCGCGCCGGCATGTCCGCGGGAGCTTAGCAGCAGCGCAAAGCAGTGGGCAGCCGCGCAAGCCGCGTAACCAACCCGAGGCTCGCACCGTAACGTCGGCATCAACATGAAGCGTTTGCAGACATTGCGAGCCGCAGGGGGGATGTGGTTGTTTGTGCTTTCGGCGCCAGCCGGCTGCAGCGCTTGGGCGAACGCCGCGCCCGGTGCCTCGCCGAGCGGGGGGGCCGTGCTGGTCGAGCTGTTCACCTCGCAGGGGTGCAGCTCGTGTCCGGCGGCGGACGCGTTGATCGCCGACCTGCCGCGCCTGGGCTTTGGACGCGATCGCGTGGTCCCGCTGACATTTCACGTCGACTACTGGGACGATCTGGGGTGGAAGGATCCATTCGCCTCTCCGGCCTTCACGACCCGGCAGCGGAGATATACGCGGGCTGGCGTCCTGCTGACGCCCGCGGGCGACCACGGCATCAGCGGCGCGTACACGCCTCAGATGGTGGTCGGCGGCACCGTCCACTTCTCGGGAGCGCGGCGCGACGTTGCGGTGGCAGAGATCCAACGGGCGGCGGCGATGCCTGCCCCGGTCATCTTGCTCGCTGAGGCCACCAGCGACGGCGACCACGCGCTCGTCACGGCGCGCCTGCTGCCTGCGAAGACGGTGGGGGCGGCGGCGCTCGGGCCAGCACGGGAGGCTGGCCAGGCGGTTGCGACGGCGTCAAAGGATCCTGCGCTGCTGACCGTCGCGCTGGCCATGAGGAGCGCGCGCACCCGGGTGACGCGAGGGGAAAACGGGGGTGAAACCCTGAACGAGGCGGCCATTGTCCGCGTGCTGTCCGATCCGGTGCCGATCGACTCGGGGACCGATACCCCAATTCGCGTCTCGTTGGCGAAACCCAGCGATCTCGCCTGGAAGGACGTCGAACTCGCGGCCTTCGTCCAGTCGGCCACGAGCCTGCGGGTGCTCGCCGCGCGCGCCGTCACGATCACGCCCCGCTGAGGCGCGGGATCACTTCGTCGCGGCCAGCGCCGTCACGATGGCGTCTATCAAGTCGGTGTAGGTGCGAATGGAGGACATGGCTCCGACGTCCGATGGTAAGGCCACGACGCGCGCACCCGTCTCGCGCCCGATGATGTTGGCCAGCGCGCTCGGGTAAAAGCTCTCCAGCACGATGAGCTTGGCCCCCTGCTGTTTCATCAGCTGGATCAATTGCGCGGTGTGGTTGGCGGTCGGCGGAATGCCGGGCTTGGGTTCGATGTAACCGATCTCGTTCAGCCCCAGCCAGGCGGCCACGTACGACCAGCTCTTGTGGTACGTGACCAGCTTTTGCCCCTTCAGGCGCGCGACGCTGGGCGCCCATTCGGATCCCTTCTTGCGTAAACGATCCGCGAAACTCCGAGCGCGACTTTCAAATTCCGCGCCGCCCGCGGGATCGAGGGCCGTGAACCGTTTCGCCAGCAGGTGCGCGATGGCCAGCGCGTTGTCGGGTGGAATCCAGTAGTGCGGGTTGCCCATGGGATGAACGTCGCCCATGGCCCGCAGTTGGTCCGCCGGAATGTTCGGGATATCGCGCACCCCGATGGCCGACGACGCGTCGATATTGCCGGGCTGCCCGGTCTGGATCTTCGCGTTGCGCGACTGCTGCACGAGCGGCGGCAGCCACCCGACTTCCAGATCCAGGCCCACGTAGATCAGCGCGTCCGCTCGATTCAACGCCAGCACCAGCGATGGCTTGGCCTGTACGAAGTGCGGATCCTGATAGCCGTGTGACAGCGGTTCGACATCGACGCGAGGCCCTCCGACCTCGCGGGCGAGATCCGCCAAGGTTTCGATGGATGCGACCACGCGCAGCTTCGCGTCCGCGCGGCCGGGACATCCGATGAGAATCGCCGCGACGGCCGCGACCGAGAACAACTTGATCGATTTCATGGTCATGCTCGTTTCAGCTAGTAGGGGTGTGCGCCGTGCGCGCCCAGCGATACTTCGGTTTGAAAGAAGGCAACGGTGGAGCTAGGAATCGACGGACCCGCGATCTCCTGCGCATACAGTCGGAACCGCGAGAACTCGCTGGGAGCGAAGGTCAGCGACGCCGCCCACCCCGTGCGACGAGGCATCGTGTCTCCCGCCGGTAGCCCGACCAGATCGAATCGCCCCCCCACCATCCAGCGCCGCGCCACCTGCACGACGGCCTCGGTGTACCCCGCGCCCTCGGTTGGCCCGCCGTCTCCAACCGCACGCAGGAACCACTCGGTCGTCCACTGAAGGCTCGCGTACGTCAGCGCGACGTTGGCGGGTTTCCACCGGTACGTGAGATCGCCCCCAGACAACCAGGTCCGAGCCGCCCGGGTTCCACCCGCCGGGCAAACCACCGCGTTCACGCAATCGAACAATCGGCCGGTCGCGGCATTGAGGCCCAGCATGAGGGAAGCGTTCTCGGTCACGTCCCAGTACTGCTCCAGCACCGCGGCATAGGTCAGATTGGCGGGGTCGCGCCGGCCTCCACCCCCGAACGTGGCGACCACCTGCCCGGGAGGGTCGGGCGCGTCCAGGCTGAAGGCTTCGAGGTAGAGCGTCGCGAACCAGGGCAGAGGCAACAAGACCGACGCCTGAGCTCCCGGGCCGCGCATCCCGTCGGCACCGAACAGCAGCGAGGTGAACAGGGGCCGGCGCGTGAAGTTCTGCAGGTGCAAATGTTGGGTGTTGTTCCGGCCCATCTGCGAGCGGAAGCTGCCGGCCTTGGCCTGCAGGTTCCAGGGAAGCGAGGTGGTGACCAGATACGCTTCCTCCACCTCGATGCCCGAAAGATTTGGGATGGTCAGAAATACCGCGCCTTCCAGGTAGGGATCGATCGCGGACGCAAAGGCGAGCTCGACCTCCTGCATGCCGAACCCTTCGTGATCCACGCTGGGATCGTCGCCCGCGGGCGGCAGCGAGGCCGCGGCGAAGTCGGCGGCCCGCCGGCCGTAGTACCCGAAGGTTCCGTCGAAGATCACCGACATGGCGGGGTTCATCAGGCTGGAACCCGGACGGCGCGCGGACTGTTGCAAGGGAGCCACCGGCGCCGGGGAATCGGGCGGCACCACGGCCACGGCGCCCGCGGCGTCCTGCTGAATGGCCTTTTCCAGCTCGGAAGGCGAGGCCTGTTGTTGCATGAATAGTAAGAAGAACGGCGTAGCGATCGATGCGACCATGTGAGCTCCCTTGAAAGACGACGCGGCAGAGGAAGGGGGCGCGATCGCGTCGCGCCGACACACTCCCGGCCAGCAAGAGGAAAAAGGAAACGAGCGGGCTGACTACGCGCGGGGAGGAGAGGTCTTGGGCGCGAGCCGATACGGCGCAACGGCCGAGGCGGCCACCACGGCGCTCGGGAAGTCGACCCCGTCCGCACAAGGTCCCGGCCCGACGGTGGGATCCAGATAAGACCGGTGCGTCAGATTGCGAAAGGCAGCGCCGGAGCAGTGATCGTGCTCATCGGCCGCAGCCACCGGAACCGTGCCCACGCGCGCCACCCATCCGGCGCTGGCGAAGGATCCGAGTGTGGCTTGGGAGCCGACCGCGGCGGCCGTGTCCGCGCGCAGGTGCACGGATTCGCCGTGCTCGGCGCAGGTCACATGTTGAACGAGCGCCCGGTGCGCGAGCGCCGAGACCTGCGCCAACAAACACGCGTACGCGACCACCGCCACGCCCAGGCGGCGCTTCGAACCGCGTAATCCCCACGTCCCGCGCAACATCTCTCTCATTGACGTACCCCCCGGTGCCGCCCGGGTCAAGTGACGACCACCCCGGATCTACCCCGGGTGGTTTGGGCTAGCCGCCACCGGCACCTTCCGGCACGCCAACGGCGAACACGTGGCCTGGTAGGGAACGCGGCTCACCGCAGGACCGCGACCCGCTCGCCGAACAATTGATCGATGCGCGCCAGCAGCTCTTCATTGGGGGCGACCTTGTGGTCATCGCCCAGATCCATGATGGTTTCGCTGCGGGTGGGAATCCGCAGGCGCAAGAGGGTCCGACACGATCCGGGGTGTTCCAGAATGAGGCGCTTGAGCGTCACCAAGGTGTCCGTGGTCAGCGTTTCGGCGTTGAGGCGCACATCCAGGGTGGTGCTTTTTTCGGCGCGTACAGCGGTCAACAAGCGCGCGTCGTTGAAACGCAGCCGCTCGCGCACCGTGTCGCCCTCCCCGTAGGGCGCATCCACCGTCCCCGTGACCAGCAAAGGATCGTCCCGGGTCAGGATGTCGCGATAGTCGTCCAGCTTTTTCGAACCGACCATGAATTCGATCTGGCCGGCCTGGTCCTCCAGCTTGAAGAAGGCGTACTTGCCGTTCCCGGATTTCATCGACCTTTCTTGAAAATCGACGACCACGCCCGCCAGCGTGACCTCGGCGCGCACGCCCTTTTCCATGCAGTTGGCGGTGGTCGCGGTCGTGAACCGGCGAATCTCGCCCGCGAAACGATCCAGGGGGTGACCGCTGATGTAGAAGCCCAGGCTTTCCTTTTCGTAGGCGAGCATCTCCTTGGGCAGCCATTCGTCCACCTCTGGGTAGACCTCGTCCCCGTTGGCCTCGGGCCTGGCCTGCTGACCGCGCCCGGAGCTCGGGGCGGAAGCGGCTCCGGCCCCGCCGAACAGACCGAGCAGGCTGGTCTGACCGCTCTCCTTGTCTCGCTGAGCGGCGGCCGCGCGATCCGAGGCGGTGCCAAGGGCTCCATAGAGCCGCGCCCGTGAGATACCGGCCGCCTTGGCTTGCCCGTCGAAGGCCCCCGACTTGACGAGCGCCTCGAGGACCTTGCGGTTGACCTTTCGACCGTCGACCCGCTTGCAAAAATCGAACAGGGACGTGAAGGGGCCAGCCTCGGCGCGGGCGGCCTGGATGACCTCGACCGCGCCCTCCCCGACCCCCTTGACCGCGCCCAACCCGAATCGGATGGCGCCCTGCTCGCGGGCGGTCGGCGGGGTGGAAGGTGAAGCACCAGGTTGGGCCACCACGTCCGCAGCCCTGACCACCGTGAAGTTGGTGTCGCTCTCGTTGACATCGGGGCGCAACACGCTGATTCCGTGGCCCTTGGCCTCGGCGATGAACTTCACGATCGCGTCGGTGTCGTCCTTGTCGCAGGTCAGAAGCGCCGCGAAGAACTCCACCGGGTGGTAGTGCTTGAGGTAGGCGGTCTGATAGGTCAGCATGCCGTAGGCTGCGGAATGGCTGCGGTTGAACCCGTAGCCCGCGAACTTCTCCATCAGATCGAAGACCCGCTCGGCCACCTTGGGATCGATCTTCTTTTGCTTCGCGCCCTCGAGGAATCCGGCCTTCTCCTTGGCCATGACGTCGGCCTTCTTCTTGCCCATGGCGCG
>PMNO01000119.1:9481-10161 GCA_003161835.1 Myxococcales bacterium
GCCACGATGTCCTCGAAGCAGTCGGGCTTGAGCTTCTTCAGGAGCTCGCGGAAGCCGCTCGACTCGAGCTGGAACACGCCGGTCACGTCGGCGTCGGTGATCATCCGGTACACGCCCGGATCGTCGTTGGCGATCAACGACAGGTCGAGCGGCTCCCCGTTTCGATTGATCAGATCGAGCGCGGTCTGGATCACCGTCAGGGTCTTCAGGCCCAGGAAGTCGAACTTGACCAGGCCCACCTTCTCGACCCGGTCCTTGTCGTACTGGGTGACGATCCCCTCCTCGCCCGCCGGGCGAAAGCACGGGACGTACTCCCATAGCGGCTTCTCGGCGATCACGATGCCCGCCGCGTGCTTGCCGGCGTGGCGGTTCAACCCCTCGAGCGCCTTGGCCACGTCCAGGAGCTCGCGGTAGGTCGGGTTCTCGTCGTAGAGCGCCTTCAGGCGCGGCTCTTGCTCGATGGCCTCGGCGATGGGTGGCGATTTCCCCTGGATGGGCTCGGGGACGTATTTCGCGATCTTGTCGGTGTCGGCGAACGGCAGGCCCATGGCACGACCGATGTCCCGCACCCCGCTGCGGGCCTTGATCTGATGCATGGTGATGATCTGACCGACGTTGTCCTTCCCATACTTCTCGGTGACGTACGAGATCACCTGGTCGCGCCGGTTCATGCAGAAGTC
>PMNO01000373.1 GCA_003161835.1 Myxococcales bacterium
GCGCCTCCGCTCGGAGCTGGGGAGCTGGGCACGGATACGCGCACGCGCATCGACCGGACCGATCCCGTCACGCGCAACCACGCGCGCGATGCGCGTTTCCTCGGGGGCATCCACAACCACCAGTCCATCGAGCTCTCGGAACCGGCCCGTCTCGACGAGGAGAGAGGCCTCGTAGAACGCCACGGGGTGGCCGGCCCGGGCCAGCTCCGCCGCGCGCTCGTTGGCGCGTCGGACGATGCGGGGATGCATGATGCCCTCGAGCCGCCTGCGCGCCCCCGCATCCTCGAAGACCACGGCGCCCAGCTTGCNNCGATGCCGCCGGTGAGGCCGATGAGGCGAAGACTGCCGGTCACGGCGGCAATGCTAACCTAAGGGCCTTGACCCGCCAGATGTCCGCACCCGAGGTTCGTTCCGCAACTTTCGTCGCAGAGACGCGGGCCTTCGCCTCGCTGCCGCCCGTGGGCCTGCCGGAATTCGCCTTCATCGGGCGCTCGAACGTCGGCAAGTCGACCTTGCTCAATCGCCTGGCGGCGCGCCATTCGCTGGCGCGCACCTCGAAGACGCCGGGGCGCACGCGCGGGATCATCTTCTATGACCTTCAGCTCGGCGAGCTCGCGGACCAGATGCGCAGCGGTGGCAACAGTGGCAGCAGCAGCAGCGGCCCGTTGCTGCGGCTGGCGGACCTGCCAGGTTACGGGTACGCGCGGGTCTCTCAGGCCGAGCGTCGGTCCTGGCAGCAGCTTCTGGAGGGCTATGCCGAGCGGCGGCCGACCCTGGTGCTGTTCGTGGTGCTGGTCGACGCGCGTCGCGGGATCGAGGAGGAGGAGCAGCAGCTGCTGGAGTGGCTGGCCACGCTCTCGATTCCGTCCCGCCTGGCGTTCACCAAGGTGGACAAGCTGACCGCATCGCAGCGCGGGCAACTGCGCGACACGCTCCGCTCCCGCCTGCCCCGAATTCCGACCGGGGCTCCCTTGCTGGTTTCGGGGCAGACCGGCGACGGCATCCCGGAGCTGTGGGCAGCCATCTTGCGCGCCCTTCCCGGCGCGGCGTCGGAGAGCGCTGCTCCGATTGTCCCCAATCCCCATTGACCCATTTGCCGCCGGTGGCTGNNGAATGAGGCAGGTTTTTCCGGATTGCGATGGCGGTAGCTTTTCCAGCACCGGGAGGTGCGGCTGTGCCGCACCGGCCACGACGGCCTACGGATCCGACGGGAGGGGTTCGCGGGGAGGGGCCGCGACAAGCCACCTTGCCCGCGAGCGCCGGAGGCGCGTCTGATGGCGATCAGCAAGGCCCCGCAGCCGTTCTTCATTTCTACCATGGAGGGCAGCGACATCGACGCCGTGATGGAGATCGAACGGCTGTCCTTTCGGGCGCCCTGGTCCCGCAACGTCTTCCTGGAGGAGCTAGAACGGGAATGGGCGCGCGTGGACGTGGTGCGCGACACGGCCGACGGCTCGGTTGTCGCCTTCGCCAACTATTGGCTGGTGGCCGACGAGCTGCACATCCTGAACATCGCGACGCATCCGCGACAGCGACGGCTGGGCCACGCCACGCGACTGCTGTCCCACATGGTCGAGGTGGCCCGCGCGGGCGCGTGTCGCTGCCTGACGCTGGAGGTCCGCCGATCCAATGCCCTCGCCCAGCGGCTCTACGGCCGGTTCGCCTTCCGCGCCGTGGGCCTACGCCCGAACTACTATGCCGACGATCAAGAGGACGCGATCGTCATGCTGCTCGAGATGTTTTGAATGTTGTCCCGGGGAACAGTTGCGCGGATGTTCATCCTGGCCGGTGGCGCCGTGAGCACGATGGCTCCCCTTCGGCTGGCCGGTGCCGCGCTGTTTCCCTTTCCCGCGTCGGTGGTCCCGGTGGGGCCGCCCGCGGGCAATGCGACACCGCCGCCGATGCCGTCGCCGGTGTCGCCGCCGTCCCTGATCCCGTCGCCGTCCGCGCTTGCCTCGCCGCCCGCGCCGCCACCGCCGGCGGCCATCATTCGGCGCGTCGACAATCCGCANNATGCGCATCGCCATCACGTTCGACGCCTGCGCCACCAACGGTCAGCCCAACGGCTTTGACCGACCCGTGTTGCGTGTGCTGCAACGCGAACAGGTTCCGGCCACCATCTTCACCTCTGGCCGCTGGGTGGAGTTTCATCCCGATGCCATGGCTCTGCTGACCGCGGAGCCCCTGATCGAGTTCGCGAATCATTCGTACGATCATCCCCACATGACGCGACAGTCGGTCGGCGAGATCGGCGCCGAGATCGATCGCACCGAGGCCGCTCTGGGGCGATACGGCCGGCGGAGCGTGGCCTTTCGTCCCCCGTTCGGAGATTTCGACGACAGGGTCCTGCGCGTCGCCCGAGACAAGCAGATTCCGGCGGTTCTCTGGGATGTCGTTTCGGGCGATCCCAGCGCCAGCGCGACGGCCGAGGGCATGATCAGGACGGTGGTGCGCAATACCCGCGCGGGCTCGATTGTCATCTTTCACATCAACGGTCGCGAAACCCAGACCGCCTCCGCGTTGCCCAACATTTTTCGACAGCTGCGCGCGCGCGGATTCGAATTCGTTCACATCTCGACGCTGCTGTCGTCCGGAGTCGCGGCGGTGAACCCCGAGTTGCCGGTGGCCAACCTGCGGGGCAACGCGCCCAACAGTCCGCATGAATCGGACGTCGACGGGATCATGCCCCCCGAGCAAATCGACCCGGTGGACCTCGACGCGCGCCTCGATCCCCCGCCGCCACCCCCGCCCGAATCGACCCCCGCGCTCCCGGCCAAGCCATGATCAGCGTGCCCGCGTGAGCGGCGCGAGCGGTGCGACCTTCCCGATCCGGTCCGCATCTGTCGTGGTGGCCGGGCGTGAGGGAGCCTGGATCGCTGGCATCGAGCCATGGGCGAGCCTGGGCTACAGCGCCGCCGCCTTGCGCCGGTTTCTGCGCCGCGCGGCCAGCGCCAGGCAAGTATGGGTGGCATCGGCGACCCGTGCCGGCAGCCCGTTGGGTGTGTTGGTGCTGCAGCCGGGGGTTCTGCTGGGCGATTTCGTCGCCCTGCTGGCGGTGCGTCCGGAAGCCGCTGGACAGGGGATTGGGCGCGCGCTCATCGCGCACGCGGAATCGCGGACCTTCGTCGATCGGCGCTGGTTGTTCGTTTCGGCCGATGCGGGCAACCGCGGCGCGCTCGCATTTTACCGCAAGCTGGGCTTTGTGCGCGTGGGTCGCCTGCCCGATCTGGTGCGCGCCGGGCACACGGAGATCCTGCTCCGCAAGGGACGCGCCGGCCGCCCGTGAGGGCCACGCGCCCCCCTCACGAGCCCCCGTCCGTCGGCTCGGCTTGCTTCCGCCGGTGGCGGGTTTCGGCCTCCTCGACCGAATGGGATTGGCCGATGTCGACGTCGCTCTTGGCCATCGCGGCCAGGCGTTTGTAGTGTCGATGCAGGATGCGCAACTCCGTCTCGGTCATGGATTCCACATCAATCAGCCGGTTGCTGGCGCCGTGGAGCGCGGCCACGATCTCGTTCAGCTTCAGATGCAGCGCCAGCGCGTCCTTGTTCTGGGCGCGCTGGATGAGGAACACCATCAGGAAGGTGACGATGGTCGTCCCCGTGTTGATGACCAGCTGCCAGGTGTCGGAAAAATGAAAGAAGGGCCCCGTCAGCAGCCACGCCAAGATCACGAGTGCCGCGCCGGCGAACGCCCATGAACTCCCGGACCACGCGGTCACGAGGTGCGACGCGCGTTCGAGGAACCGCCCCACGGCCGAACGGGGGGCGGCTTGATGATGACGCATTCCATGATCCATGCGCCCCATGCTACAGCCGGTCGGCCGGGTCGCCGCACATGGTGGCCGCGGGGACCCTCGGCGCGGCTTGCGGCGGTCGCACCCGCGCGTGAAACCCGCTATTGTCAGGCGGTGATTGGCCGGCGGTTCGGAAATTACCGCGTCATGTCCTTGCTCGGCGAGGGAGGGATGGGGGCGGTGTACCTGGCCGAGCATCCGGATATCGGCCGCCGCGTCGCGGTCAAGGTGCTGCGCCCCGAGCTGATCAAGGATGCCCAACTTTTGCTGCGCTTCCTGAACGAAGCGCGCGCGGCGAACGCGATTCGCCATCCCAATATCATCGAGATCCTCGATTCCGGCACGGCCCCCGACGGCACGCCTTATTTGGTGATGGAGCTCCTGGAGGGCGAGGTCCTGTCGGGGCGTATTCAGCGAACCGGCAAGCTCTCCCTGGGCGACGCGCTGGAGTTTTCGTATCAGACCGCCTCCGCGCTGGCGGCCGCGCACGACAAGGGCATCATCCACCGCGATCTCAAGCCGGACAATATCTTCGTCCTAAACAGCGACGAGCGGCCAAACTTCGTCAAGATTGTCGACTTCGGCATTTCGAAGGTGCTGGTTCCACAAAGCCCCGGCCCCGCAGTCACCACCAAGGGCTCGGGCACCATGGTGGGATCGATTCTGGGCACGCCTCTGTACATGTCGCCCGAGCAGGCGCGGGGCGCCAACGTGGA
>PMNO01000155.1:0-3922 GCA_003161835.1 Myxococcales bacterium
ATCGTGGCCGGGTCCGGGCCGGTGGAGTTGTTCCGGTCGTTCCCCATCTCGATCTTGACGTGCGTCATGACGGGGTTGGTGCCACCGAACAGGATCTTGAGCATCTGGGCGTACTGTTCGGGGTGCTCGGACTTGTAGTCCATCAGCAGCTCGCTGGTGCCATTCGAGCTGAGTACGCCGAAGCCCTTGAACGTGAGGCCGTTGACGTTGCTGGCGGCGATGTTGTTGCCGTCGAGCGAAATGTCGGTGAGGGTCCCTCCCCCGGTCGGGCCTTCGGAAGCAGAGGAATCTGGCGCGGACCCTGCCCCCCCACCGGTGCCACCATCGACGTTCGCGCCAGACGGTGACCTCGTGCTGCAGGCCGTAGAGAACACCATCAGAAATCCAGCCAGGTAAGTCGCCGTCGGCCTCGTCATCCGTTCCTCTCATCGCGCATGGCCGCGGCAGACCCCGCACCGAGCGCGCCCGGAAGATACCGCAGCAAGGTTTAGTTTTCCGGTATCCGTGGCTGTCTTGGCCGAGGCAGCGTTTCATCTCTGCACGGTCTGATCACGGATTGCCTTCGTCTGCAAGGCCACTGGGCCACCTGGAAGCTCTGCAACACTGCGTCGGGACCATGAGCCAAGAATCCCGAAGGGCGTAATATTGGGAACAGATCCTTCGGTCAGTCGTCGGTCATCAAGGAGGTATTGAACATGAGCCCGACCTTCGTACGGACTTGGTGGTTAGAGGCGAGGGCAGTCGCGGCGCGGCTGGGACGACGTGGACCGAGCGACGCTCCGGATGATCTGGCGCAGGATTTGGCGATCCGATTGTTGGAGGGGCGAGCAATTGTCGATCGCCCAGGAGCATGGCTCGAGCGCATCGCACGCAACCAGATCATCGACAGTTGGCGTGTCGAGCAGCGGCGCGCCGAGCTGGCGCCAAACATCGAGGCGCCGGTTGGAGTTCAGGACCCCGAGACGCAGTTGCTGACGGGTGAGCGACGCCGCGTAGTCCGGCGCGCGTTGCTCGAGCTGCCGCGTAGGCAGCGACAAGCGGTGCTGCTCCGCTTTCACGGTGATATGCCACTTCACGCTGTGGCGGCACGTCTTGGCGCCGCACCTGCGACGACGCGCACCCGCGTCCACCGTGCCTTGGCAGCACTACGCGCCCGAGTACAAGGATTGCGATCATTGTTGATTGGGTGGCACGGAACTCGGGCCACTGTGCTTGGCTTGACGATCGCCAGTGCGGCGGGAGTCACGCCCCAGCTGGAAGTTCCCCGGCCGAAGAACGAGGGAACCGTGCTCGCTTTGCCGATCCATCCAGCACTCCACGTGCTCGCAAGGCACTCGTCGCTGGAGGCGGCACCGCTCGGGTCGAAAGAGACTCTTCCCGCCGTCACTCCGCATCGCCCCGCCAAGCGGGACTCTGGTGCTGAATCGCAGATTGCCCCTGCACTACAGGAATTCCGGTTCGACGACGACAACATCGACGGCAGCGTGAAGGGCCCCGAGGGCGAATCCATCGTCGTTGCGACGCCAAGTGCCGAACCGTCGCTCATTGAGGTGCGCCGACACTTTATCCCCGAGTTGCTGAAGTCTCTTGAGGAGCTCTAGCAGGATGTTGCACGGTGCAAGAATAAGGTCGTGGTCACCGGTTTGTTGACCGAGCCACGGGTCGTGAAGCAGCCATTCATGGGTTCCATGGGCCCATCGGCACGAGATCGTGGCGGGAACACCCGGTTGACGCGGAACACGCGACAGCCACACTTGTGCAAACGGGGCCGGCGCCCGATCCGCGCCGGCGGTTCTGTCGCGCATCCACCTCAAATTCTAGCTGCGGACGACCACTCCCCTGCGTCGCGGCTTCCTGGCTGTGACGGCCCGGTCGATGAGGAACCATTTCGGCGGGCGTAGTGTCCCAGATCAGCGACGACCGCTGGTTCCCTCCCAGGTTACTGGCAAGTCGCCGCCGATCTGAGACACCACGCCCGCCGAAATCTCTCTGGGCGCCATCACAAGAACCAGAGACCGTAGTCCACGCTCACGCCCCAGACGTGGCGGGTAAAGTCGTAGCTCGGGTTGCCGAGCGTCTCGTCGAGGTTGGATCGGTTGATCACGAGGTCGTACCGGACGGCGATGCTGGGGTCGCGCCCGGACCGAAGCTCGAAGGCGCAGGTCAAACGCCGGTCGCGGCGCGCCGAGGGGTAGGCCAGCGTGCTGCCGCCGGTGGCGACGGTCGTCTCGACGGTGGACGGGGAATAGAAGCGCTCCTCCAGGCGCAGGTTGGTCGCCACGCGAAACCTCTTGTTCGATGGCGACAAGGCGCGCAGGGCCAGCCCGACCACCTGATGAGAATATGAAGTGACTGTTTCTTGGGAGGAGTCGAGGGGTTCATGGATCGTACCCAGCAGCTCTCGCCGATAGATGAGCGCTGCCGACAGCCACCAATCGCGACGTTGAAGCTCCTGACTGGCGCCGACCTCGAACAAGGCGCCCGACAGATAGCTATAGTCAGGGTCGAGGACATCGCGCCCCGTCACTCCCCCGGCGAGCCGCGAGCGGCTCCCGTTCGACGACGTGAAGGCCAATCCCAGATCGAGCCCCGCCGATCGTTGAAACGAGACCAGCCCATCCCGAAGACCGGTCATGGCTGCGCCCGCTTTCGCCGTGACCGACAGCCGGAGCGCATGGCCCAGGGCTACCCGATGGGTGAGGTCGGCCAGATGATCTTGAAAGGCGTACGTATCGTGGGTGGCCTCGGCATAGGCCATCTGAAAAAAGGAATAGGAAAGTTCGGTCGAGCCCCCGCCCTTGTGGGCCAGAGCCACATTGGCCAGCACCACGGCGGACGCAAACCAACCGCCGTCGCCGGACACCGACGTGGGATCTCCGTCGACGGTCACGGCTGCCGTCTGGGCCACGTTGCTGTCATAGCCACTTCCCGCGGCAACGAAGATGAACCCGTTCACGCGCCTGGGCCCGGAAGCTGTCACGCGGGCCGGTGGGTCGAGGTCTGGTCGGGGGTCCCCCGAGGCCGGCCATGGGCGGCCGCCGCTCCTGCGAGAGGCGGCCGGCTCGTAACCAGCCGAGGTCGCGCCGTCGGCGATCCAGGGTTGATCCTGTAGCGTCCGTAACTGCTGATCCAACGCCTCCATCAAAGCTGCCGTCTGCTTGTTCGGGGAACAACCACGGGCGGCTTGCAGGAGCACCCGGGCCCGCGCCAGATCTCCCCCGTCGAGCGCGGCATCGGCGGCGCTGATCAAGGACAGCGCGCGTCGATCCTGGTCTTCGGCCTCGTTGCTTGCCGTTTCCTCGTCTTTGCTCTTGGCATAGGCGGCCGCTTCGTAGAGATCGGCGGCCTGCCGATAGTCTCCCGCCGCCCGAAGCTCGTCGGCACGCCGCCACTGGTCCCGGTATCCGAAGGACGTCGGGACGGCCGCCGGACTGGGGGAATCGGATTGGCCAACGCTGACGGGGATCTCACACTCGGCCATCCTGGGCACCGCCGCCGCCTGGCGGGCGGCGAGGTGCCAGAAGACCGCTGAGGTCAGCAGGCCGCGCAGAATGGTTTGCTTGCGCCGCGAACGCCCGGGAGCGGAGGGTCCGCCTGAGATTGGACTTTGATCCACGGCAAATCAGGCCCAACGCCGCAGTGGGATACGAGAGCCCGCTGCGGCGTTCAGGTTCTTAGCTCTGGCCGGACGACCCGCTAACCGTTGTGACCGCGACCGTGGCCGCGAAGCTCGTGGAGCCGGTGCTCGTTTTCCTTGCGGCGATCCGCGGCGGGGTCGGGAGCGCCGCCTTTGCCCTGANNGGCCGGGCCCGCGCGGAGGCAGCGCGTGACCCTTGTCCGCGCCCCCCTTGGAGAAGTCTGCTCCCCGCGACGCGAGCTTCCGATCGAAGTCGAGCTTTCGGGTGGCCAGCTTCTTTTCAAG
>PMNO01000155.1:3984-4177 GCA_003161835.1 Myxococcales bacterium
GTCCGCCAGCTTTGGGTCCGCCGCCCTCCGGCCCGCCCGCCTTCGGCCCGCCAGCCTTGGGTCCGCCGGCCACCAGCCCGCCCTCCGGACCACCCGCTTTAGGCCCGCCAGCCTTGGGTCCACCGGCCACCGGCCCGCCTTCCGGACCACCCGCCTTAGGCCCGCCAGCCTTGGGTCCGCCGGCCACCGGGCC
>PMNO01000408.1 GCA_003161835.1 Myxococcales bacterium
CCGCCGCCGCCCGCCCCAGCGCTGGCGCCCCCGGCACCTCCCGCGGATGTGCCGCCAGCCCCCGAGCCTCCTGCCGCGCCCGCTTGACCACCGCCCGCTCCTCCCGCTCCGGTGGACGGAGGCGGCAGCAGCACGGTGTCGATCGCATGCACGACGCCGTTGGTGGCCAGAATGTCCGTGGCGATCACCGTGGCGTCATTCACCTTCACCGTGGCTCCCGTGACCGAGATGCGAACGTCCTGACCCTCCACGGTGGTGGCCCTCTGCAGCTTGACCACGTCGGCCGCCAGGACCTTGCCCGCCACCACGTGGTAAGTCAGGACCGCCTGCAACATCGCCTTGTTTTCAGGCTTCAGCAACGTGTCGACGGTTCCGGCTGGCAGCTGGGCGAACGCCGCATCGGTGGGCGCGAAGACNNCTCCGGTGCCGCCCGACGATGCTCCCGCTCCACCCGTGGCTCCGACCCCAGCATGGCCCCCGAGACCGCCACTGCCGCTACCGACCTTGCCACCCGTCCCCGCCGGCTTGCTCGACGAGTTGTCGTTGCACCCACCCTGGCCAAGGGCGCCGAGTAGCAGCGACATGAACAGGAACCCTCGACTGGCCGGTGTCCGCACAAATTGTACTTCTCGCATCATCAGCAATCCTCCCTGGTTTCGTTGGATGAGATCCACGCCGGGGGCAGCCCGTGCTGTCCCCGCGGTGTATTCACGAGCGCGCCCCGCCGCGGCTCAGCAGCGGTGGACGTCCCTCTCGCTGCCTCATGAACGCACCCGCCCCCGAGGCGGTTACAAGTCGTTCCCTCGACTTCATCCCCATCGGCGCGGCGGGAAACATCGTCCCGCAGTACCTCCTGTTCGTGCGCGACGCGACGCCGTTCGAGGGCGCGAGCATACGACGGCGGCAGTCATTGAGGTGAAATCCACGCTGAACGAGGCGAGCCGTCCGTGACGGGTCCAAGAAAATTCACTCCTGCAAGAGCTTGCGACTCGAGCCGATGCGTCCCTGATTTATTGCGGCGGACAGGGATGGGGCCGCCAGGGAGGAAGCTGCGGGAGCAGAAGGGTCTTCATCTTCGTTCGGGCGCGGTTGAGTCTGGTTCCAACCGTGCTGGAAGGGATACCAAGAGATTCGGAGATCTCGGCATACGAACGCCCACAGGTAAAGTGCAGGTTCAACACAGTCCGAAAGGGTGGTGCCAAGCGCGCCACCGCCCCGTAGACATCTTCGGGTTCTAGGGTTTCCCATAGGGACGGTGTTTGTGGCTCTGGCGCCGATAGGTGGTTGAGAACCGACGGATCCGAGAGGCGCTCGCGTGCTCTTTGCCGGCATCGATCCGTGAAGAGATTGGACATGATGGTTAGCATCCAGGCTCTCGCGTCTGTCCCAGGCTGAAACTTGTGGAAATGGCGCAGCGCCCGTTCGAAGGTGTCCTGGACCAGATCCCAAGCGCGAGCCTCGGAGTGCTCGAGTCGGCAGGCTCGCTTCAAGAGGCAACACTGCGTGGCCCGAACGACTTCTTCGAAGGAACATGCCGCGCCTATCGGTCCGTGGAGCATGTCGGGCCTTCAATGCAAGCGTCACGCCCATGGTGTTGCGCATGCGTAACACCAGAGAGACCCCGCTCGGCGCTCGCCATCAGGCCGGTATCGACCGCCACTTCCAGATATCCATCGGCCAATCTGTGCGGGGCACTCCCGATGCCGGTACAAATTGTGCTGGGGCGATTCCTGGGGTCATGCCACGTGAAGAGTAGGCCAACCCCCCCGAGGCCTTCGGGCGACATCCGAACGGCCATGCGTGGGCCGTCGAATCCCGGGAAGAAACGCGCGCTGCCCCGTTCAATAAGCTGAGCTGAGTTGGTGAGAATGATGAAGGGGGCACTGTTGTCGACTATGTAAAGGGCATTGCGCCAGCCTCGCCCCAAAAGTTCGAGCAAGAGCAGCGGAGGCGCCCGTGCCGTCTCTTCAGTGAGCTTTGCCAACAAGACGGGGCGGCAGGTCCTCATCACCTAGACCCCCGATACGCACGAGATTATCGACGTGCGACCACCCCTTACCCACGAATCGGGTCACTGCTGCACACAATGGTCGAGCAATGACCTCGACCGGACGATCAATCACATCAGGAGATCACAATGCGCACCGTCAACGATCTGAAGAAGAGTCCTGGTTTCATGAACACCGTTCTGCGGCGCTCAGAATCTATTGCCTGGCTAGCGAGGGCTGAGCGGCCCCCAAGGAGAAAGCGGATATCCGCTGGTGCGGATTGCTACTTTGATGACCCTACGGTCTCACCTGATAGCGTAGGTTGGCATCGGACCATACGAGGACAGCGAAATCGTTCTGCCAAGCTCGCAGTGGGGCTGGCTAGCATTGTGGCCATGGTGGGATGTGGCCGCAGTGGCGGGGATGCGCTTCAAGTCGACTCGGTCGTGGAGCTNNTTCAAGTCGACTCGGTCGTGCAGAGTCAATCCTATCTGCACGCCAAAAAACCATGCGACCACGATTGCGCTAAGAAAGGGTGCGGCGGCGGCACGCCCGGTACCGGGGGTGCAGCTGGCAACTCCGGTTCCGGAGGCGGCGGAGGCGGCGGCAGAGGAGGCGGCGGAGGTGATCGCTGCGTAACCGGCGGCGGGATGCCCGTAGTCGTCGACGATGGCAACCCCTGTACACGCGACTTCTGCGATTCCTTACTCGGTCCGGTGCACGAGCCCCTTGCGGATGGAACCGCGTGCAGCGACGGGGATGCTTGCACCACGGGAGACGCCTGCGTCGTGGGTCAATGCCGGCCGGGAGTGCCGAAGGCCTGCCCCGGCTCGGATGCTTGCCATGCCGATGGGGTGTGCAACCCGGGCAACGGCGCGTGCACAAATCCAGCAAGACCCGATGGCACTTCTTGCTCCGATGGCAACGCGTGCAACGGCGAGGAGACATGCCACACCGGCGTGTGCTCCGCTGGAACACCTCCCACAACGGTGTTTGCATCGCAGTTCGATGGCGCGTTGCCGCCGGAGATCGATGCGGGAACGGCGACTCTCACTGGCGTCCAAGGCTACGCCGGCCTCGGTGGCGTGGGCAATCAGTTCGGCGGAAGCTTCCTGCGAAGCGAGACCGGCAACGTGGTGACCTTGAGACTTACCAATCTAGCGCCGCACACTGGACTCAAACTTCAGTTCCTTTTTGCGGCGATTGATTCCCTGGATGGCACGGGCGTGTTTCCGGCCGGCGACTTCTTTCAGATTACCGTTGACGATGTCGTGGTCTTCAACGAATCGTTCGCCAACGCCTTACCGGACCAGATCCAGAGTTACACGCCGGCCCCGGGGGTTGAGCTCGCCCGCCGCATCGACCTCGGCTTCGGAGGTCCGGGGTCCTACTACACGGATAGCGCCTACGATCTGGGCCTCGACCCGGCGTTCGCGAGCATCAGCCACACCGCTACGACGGCGACAGTCCGATTCACCATTCTCGGCCCGGGCGTGCAATCGCTCGACGACGAATCGTGGGCGTTGGATAACCTTCAGGTCAGGCTGACGGGGGATGTGTGTAGCAGCTGCGGTATGGCGGGACAGCCGGCTTGTGCGAGCTCGGTTGGGCACGGTCCATGACCGACTAGCCCAACTGACCTGGGCATCGAAGACCGAGAGCAAAAGCCGACCACCGGTAGCCACGCTATGGGCTACCGGTGGTCGGATTCCGCGATCGGATCAGCGTCGGAAACGGGACGAGGTCTCTTCGTGGACTGAGCGCCGAGAGATGTTCTGCCGTGCGCGGCGATGGCCTACCACATGGAAACGCGTTGCTTTCTCGGCTTCGCTGAAGGGCAGCCCATTTCTCCCCCAGACGTACGCCACCCTGCCGCCTCTTTGGTTGCTCACGCTCGCGGCCGCGCTGGTCGTCCCGACCACGAGGACGCTGATCGTGGTCGTTCTCGGGTGGGCGGTGCTCAACGTCTACTGGCCGATCGACTGGCCGCTCGATCCCAGGTGGCTCGCGCTCGGCACCGCTTTGCCTCAAGCAGCCATCGTCGTCATCGCGGTGTTCGTATTGCGGCCCTGGGCGCCACGACGCACGAACAAAGGAATCTGGAACGGCCCGCCGATTGCGCGCGAAAGCTGATAAGGTCCGCTGCCATGAGCAAGCGCAACCGACCCACCACCGCCGGCGAAGCGACTCGCCGCAGCCGCCGTCACGCCTACCGCAGCGCCTACAATTCGCCCGAGGGCAAGGCGGCGCGTGCAGCCGCGGCCAAGGCGGCCGCCGCGAAGCCGGCGACGAAGCCGCCTGCGCAGGGGTGAGCCGAGTCCCGCTCCTTNNCGGTCCGGGCAACGCTTCGCAGAGCCGGAATCAGAGCAGGAAACGCACGAAGAGGAAGACATCGAGCAGGCTCTCGGAAAAATTCTGGCCGAGCCAGATTCCCGGAGCGATCTCCAGACCGAAGGTCACCGGAGCTCGGCTGAGGCGCGCCTCGAGTCCAAAGGGAACACGCACGCCGACGAACGCGCCACGTCCCCCGCATGCATTTCCTGGATTGTACGAGCTGCCACACCAACCGCGCGCGATTCCCAAGACCGGGCCCACGCCCAAGTAGATGTCCAGGCTGAGCGTCGACGTGTTCGAAAGGAGCTGCGCCAATCCCCACAAGTAGTCGGCGTGCAGGCGAACCCCGGGACCGATGCCCACGCCCAAGTCCCAGGCATTGGCACCACCCAGGGTCTGTTTCAACGTCAAGCCGGTTGGATCGCCCAGCATCAAGCCGATCCCCAATCCCGAGGGGTGGGAAACAGGTGCCGCACGGACGGGGCGCGCAGCGATTGAAAACATCAACGCAACGACAAGAACGACCGGCGCCAATTTATGGATCGTGAATCTGATGATCATTCGCTTACTCGACGCTGGCAGACTCTACCGTGAAATCGGTTTTTAGGGTGAGCGGCGCGTTGGCGGCGCTCGGACTCGTCTCTATCGTTCTGCACGGGTGCGACGCGTCGGTCGAGGCATTCACTCCGAGGAGTCGTGCGCCTCAATGATCGCGCCAGTTCGCGCGTTCTCGAGGAGGACGCGCCGCCTGTACGACTTGTAGATTCCGATACTGAAACCGGTGCGGAGATCGGTCCCGATGCCGTCGGCGTTCGACGCAGGCGGCGGCGCGGCTTTGACCGCCTTCACGAACGTCGCGTGCAGCTCGTCCCAGGCCGGCTCTCCCCCGTCCGCGCGCGGAGGTATGACCCCGTACGCGATGACGGTCGAACCTATCCGTCCGGGCCGGGCGATCAGGACGTTGACGTTTCTCACCCCCATTGCCGCAAGCGGCGTCTTCAGCTGGGTCAACTCCTTCACGATCCCGAACGAGGACATTCTATTCGACCCAGCGACCGTGGCGGCGACTGCCAGCGCGGCGAGCACCGCGGCGCCGATCAAGATCCGACGATCCCGTCGACCGTTCGTGCGCGCGGCGATGTATCCGGGATCCGGCATCGCGCCCCGGATCACGATGGTCCCCGCGAGGATGTCGTGAAGACCGCGCTTGAGCGGGTGGAACGGAACGACGAAGACGCAGCCCAGAGCGAGAACGATCGCGATCGCGCCGGCGATGGTCTCGAGCACCTTGAGGCCGGCGAAGGGAAGCACCGCGGCGACCGCCTGGGCGACCGCTCCTTGATAGACGAGCAGGCCCATCATTGCGTACCGCACCAGCGACCGATCGAGCGACATCAGCGTGCCGTCGGGCCGCACCACGCGCAGCCCCAGCAGGCGCTTGCCGAGCGTCCGTCCGGAGCCGAATCGGCTCTGCAGGACCCCGGTATAGGCCATGCTGATCGCGAGGCCGATGAACACTCCGCGCTCGCCCAGCCGCAAGAACAGCGACCGGAAGGGGAGGGCTAGCAGCCAACCCACGGCGAAGAGGATCAACCCGTCCAGAGTGTCGGCCAGGATCCGCACCCAGAACCCGGCGACCTTCCCCGGATTGACCGCCGCTGCGTTCGCCTCAAACGACGCTGCCCTCGCCGCCCCTTCTTCCATGAGGGCAGTCTAACCCAGCGCGGCAGGACAGGGGAACCCTCCTAGTTCCCGGCACCTCCGGGTGCGCCCTCGGCGCCGATCCCCGGCC
>PMNO01000154.1:0-7107 GCA_003161835.1 Myxococcales bacterium
GCGGTTGCAGACCTTGTAGTCGACGTCCGGGTCGAAGTTCCGCCACACGGTGATCACGTGGTTCCAGCTTCCGCACGAGTGGTAGCCATCTCCGCCCTGGGCCGCGCAATAATCCTTGCAGTAGGTGGATCCAGAGGCGTAGGGGTTCTTGTAGATGGTGCCCGAGCCGGCGCCCAGGCGGCCGGGGACGAGGCCGATGTCGAAATCCTTGCCGTTGCAGTAATAAGCCTGAGGCGGGCTGACGAAGATGTTTCCGAAGAACGATCCCTCTTGATAGGGATAGTTGCCGTTGCGGCCCCATCCGAGCGCCGGGTTGTCGCCGTCGAGCCATAGAGCGACGTGCTGGCCGGAGGTGTTCACGTGCGCCAGGACGCAACCGCTGACGTTCTCCTGGCAGTCTCTGCCGCACGCGCTGGTCTCCCATTCAGGGGCCAGGCCCATCTGACCATCGAACTTGTAGCTGACGCCGCTGACGATCTTGCTGATCGACCGACCGGCGGGCAGCGCGCATCGCACGATGTACGATACCGTGGTCCGCCCCGCGGCGGTGGTCATCAAGCCGTTGACCGAGCTGAGCCCGTTCACCGAGTTGAGCCCGTTCACCGAGTTGAGCCCGTTCACCGAGTTGAGCCCGTTCACCGAGCTGAGCCCGTTCACCGAGCTGAGCCCGTTCACGGAGCTGAGGGCGGGTGCCTCGCTCTCCTGAACGGTCCCCCGCTCTTCGCCGGACATGCATCCTGCGGCGAACACCGCAGCCCCTGTGACGACCACCGTTCCAACCTTCGATCGCAGAGTTTTCATCGCCTCTCTCCTTCGGCAACCCGGCCAGCTCATGGAGCCCCGTTGGCTTTGCGTCCCCCAGTCACCTGGGGTTTGCTCTTGTCGGGAGGAGGGACCATCCCTCCGCCTCTGCGGGGGGGATTTGCATGAGGCCTGCCAACTCGTTATTGGCGGAGATCCGTACCCAGTACTGGTTAGGGACCGGTGGGGTGTTGCCCGGGAAGCAACGAGCGTTGTCGTTGCCTCTACGGCCCGAACCGCCGCCGCGCTGCCTGCACGTCCGCTCTCAGAGAATCTCGATGTGGCAGGTGGCCGAGCACCCGTCGGCGCTGGTCAGGTTCCCATCGTCGCAGGCTTCTCCCCACGCGCCGTCGACGTGGCCATCGCCGCAGCGCGGGACGGCCTGGCACCCGGGGCCGCATCCCGCCTGTCCATAGGTCGAGCGGTTGCTCCCGTCGTCGCATTCCTCGACCCCGGGCGCGACCTTCCCATCGCCGCAATAGGGACCGAGCCCTTCGCACCCCGGCAGACATCCGCCGTAGCTGCCATCGTTGACCCCGTCGTCGCACAGCTCGGTCCCGTTGATCACGGCATCGCCGCAGCTCGGAGCGCACACCGTCCGCCTGGCCCCGAAGTTCCCGAGGGTGAGCTTGTAGGAGGAGCCGCAGGTGTGCCGCTCCGCCTGAAAGACCGCGATCTCGTAGACCCTTCCCACCGTCAAATTGAGTCGGGCCGCCGCCGCCGCGTCCAGCGTCACCGATCCCGACTCCGGTGGGTGGGCGCCCCCGAGGTCGACCGCGAGCTGGGCGTTCACGAACACCCAGACGTCGTCGTCACCGATGAAGTTCAGCGTCTCCCCTCCCGCGTAGGTGAACCAGGTGCGCACGGCGCTGGTGAAGCTGTAGTTGTGGGGCGCCAGGTCCGAGTCGCAGGCGCCGAGGTATGCCCGCTCCGGACCGTCGGGGGAGGTGGCCCAACCGCGATCGTCGAGCGGGAAGAACGGCGGCAAGGTCCAACCCGTGGCCGCCGAGCCGCTCCACTTCTCGGAGTGGTCGAAGAGGTAGGTTCCGTCCGCCTGTCGCAAGAGGGTGAGCTTGTCGGGAACGGTCTTTCCGCGCGGGGAGTCGTGGTACCACTGTGCGTAGTCCGCCGGGGTGGTGAGCGCGGAGCAGGCGGGCGACGGCATGGCCATCACTGGGGCTCGGTCGCTGCCGAGGATCGGCTCAACCATTCCGGGGCACAGGCCGTAGAAGACCGACTCGAAGTTCGGGTGGCCCCCCGGGGCGCCGCTCCACATGAAGTCGCGATAGACGACGTCCACGTTCAGGGAAGCGCTGTCGGTTGAGCCAACGTCGCGACAGTCCCACTTTGGCTCGAGGGTGCAGGTGGCCGAGCAGCCGTCGCCCGAGGTGGTGTTGCCGTCGTCGCACTCCTCGCCCAGCAGGGCGAGCCCGTCGCCGCACGGGGACGTGCAGCCGTTCGTTCCCGCGCACACCGGCTCGGCGCGACAGTCCTGCGAGCAGCCGTCGCCGCCCACGACGTCGCCGTCGTCGCAGGACTCATCCCCTTCCTTGACCCCGTCGCCGCAGACCGTGAGCTGGCAGGGCGCCGCCGGGAAGTAGCAGGCATATCCCGGCTCCACATGGCAGGCGCTGCTGCAGCCATCGCCCGAGGTGGTGTTGTCGTCGTCGCAGGCCTCGGACCCGACCATCAGGCCGTCGCCACAGATGGGCAGGCACCGAGCACCCACCACCGCACACAGCCAGCCAGTTTCGACGGTACAGGTGGCCGAGCAGCCGTCGCCGGAGCTCGTATTGCGATCGTCGCAGGTCTCGGCGCCCTCGATCTGGCCGTCGCCACAGACCACGGCCGAGGTGCATGGCGCACCTGGGGTTGTGCACACCCAGTCGCTCTCGAACTGACACGTCGCGGAGCAGCCATCGGCCCCGACCTGGTTTCCGTCGTCGCAGGTCTCCGGCGGGTTGAGCACGCCGTTGCCGCACAGGTTCACGCCCGAGCAGCCGGCAGGCAGGAGGCCGGGTCCGGCCCCACCGGCGCCGGTGCCGCACCCAGCGTCGGTGGCGGACGGTCGCAGCAGGTCGAAGCCACCGTCCCAGGACGGCGCCACCGCCGCATCGAACTCGCTTCCGCTCGAACCACCGCTGGCCGCGCCGGCGCCCTGTTCCCGTTTGATGCTCGAGCAACTGGCGGCGCAGCTGACGGCGATCGACAGAAAAGCCAGCCAGAACACCCCACCCCCACCCGACGGTACACGGGCATGACCCGCCCAAGACCGGGACGAAAACGCGAGCAACTCCATCGCGAATTCATCGGCACATCTCCGAATCCCTCAAGGCGCTCTGTTCGCCGCAAGGGCGANNGCGACGACGAAGAGGAAGGCGGCGAAGGGGCCGAAGACGCCGAAGACGCGGCAAACGCAGGCTCACGTTGCGGACTTCTTCGCTGCGCTTGCCGACGCTACGCGCGCCGACTGCGTGGTCATCGACGACTGGATGGCGCAGGCCGCGGGGCCGGGCGCCATGTACGGTAAAGCCATCGTGGGCTATGGCTCGAAGCCGATTCGTTACGCGGACGGGCGCGAGGCGCCCTGGATGAAGATGGGGCTATCGCCACGCAAGCAAGCGCTGACGCTTTACGGTCTGCTTGGCGAGGGCGCCGAAGCACTCCTGGCGAAGCTCGGCAAGCACACCACGGGGAAAGGCTGTCTCTACGTGAAGCGCCTCGCCGACGTCGACGCACAAGTGCTGAAGAAGTTGATCGCGCTCGCGGCCCGGAAGTAGACCCTCTCGCGCTCGCAGATGCGCAGGGGCGACGAAGCTGAGTCCGTCGGTTCCGAAGGCCCGGAACGGAGATTCAGAGATCGTCGTCGAGACGAGATGGCCCGCTTTTGCCGCCAGGCGGCACTGCTTGCCGATTGGTCTATTTGCGCCCGGGAGCCTGCATGAATAGGACGAAGCCTCATCAATTCGCGGTCCTGCTACTCGGGACGTGGCTGTTCGGACTTGCGTGTACGGCGAAGGTCACCGGTTCGCCCGGTCGCGTCGGAGGGGGCGTGGGTGGCGGCTCCAAGGCCGACCCTGTTGGATCGGGCAGCGGAGGCGCCGGCACCGGGAGCAACTCGGATGGTGGTGCCTTGCCACAGGGAAGCGGGGGCACGGCCGTCTCGGGCGGTGGCGGCGGAAGCGCTTCGGTGATTCCGGCCGGGCTGCCGCCCCTGACGCTCGACTCCGGCCCGGTGGTGATGAGGCGTTTGAACCGCGTCGAGTACAACAACACGGTCCGCGACTTGTTGCAGACGACGTTGCGTCCGGCCGACACGTTTCCCACCGATGAGCTCAGCACCGAGGGGTTCGATACCGTGGGTCAGGTCCTGGATCTTTCACCGCTGCACACCGAGCAATTTGAGACCGCGGCAATCCAACTTGTCGACGAGTTGTTCGCGCTTCCCGCGACCAGTCCGGCGCGCCAGAAGGTTCTGGTCTGCACCCCGCAAACTGGTTCCGAGGCCGTCTGTGGGCGACAGATTCTTGCCGCGTTCGCGCCCCGTGCCTACCGGCGCCCGGTCACGACGGCCGAGATCGATGATCTGATGGCATTGGTCACGGCCGTGAACACCGCGGGCAATACCTATCAAGATGCTCTCAAGGCGGGCCTGGAAGCGGTTCTCCTATCGCCGCATTTCATCTTTCACGTGGAGAACGATCCCGCGCCCACCGTCATCGACGCTCACCGTCTGGACGATTTCGAGCTGGCCACGCGCCTCTCATATTTTCTCTGGTCGAGCATGCCAGACGATGCCTTGACCGCCGCTGCCAGTACCAAGTTGTTGACGCAGGATTCCGCCGAAGTCGGTCGCCAGATCGCACGCATGTTGCAGGATCCGAAGGCCTCGGCGCTGACGGATCACTTTGCCGCCGAATGGCTGACGTTGCAACGACTGGACTCGCTGGCTCCCAATGTGACCACCTTCCCCGCGTACGACGATGCTCTGCGAACGTCGGCGCAGCAGGAAACCGGCCTGTTCTTCCAGGCATTGGTCAAGGACAACCTGCCGCTCGAAACCCTTCTGCTGGCGGATTTCACGATCGCCAACGCGCGACTGGCCACGCACTACGGATTGCCGGCCGTCGCCGGCACCGGGTTCACGAAGGTGAACCTGGCCGGCACGCAGCGCGTGGGCGTGCTGACGCAGGCGAGCTTTCTCATGGCCACTTCACACCCGGATCGGACCTCTCCCGTGAAGCGTGGTGTGTGGGTTCTGGAGCGCCTTCTGTGCGCGCCGCCGCCCCCACCACCGCCGAACCTGAATATTCCGGCCCTGGTCGATCCGCCCGCGGGCGCAACGTTGCGCCAGACACTGGAAGTGCACCGCTCCAATCCGACGTGCGCGGGTTGCCACGCTTTCTTCGATCCGATCGGTCTGGGTTTCGAGAACTACGACGCCATCGGCGCGTTCCGTACTCTGGACAACGGCATCAAGATCGATCCGACGGGCACCCTGAACGGCGTCGCCTTCGACGGACCGGCGAAGCTCGCGCCTGTCTTGGCGAAGGATCCGCGCTTCGCGTCGTGCATGGCCCAGCAGCTCTTGACCTACGCGGTGGGCCGTTCGTTTGCCGCCGCCGACGGCAAGGCCTATGCCGATGCCGTGGCGCGGAATGCCATCGCGCAGGGGAAGGGCCAATGGCGTTCCTGGATCGAGACAATCGCCGCCGCCGAAGCGTTTCAGACCAGGCGAGGAGTTGCGCAATGAAGCCGAACAGAACAGGTCGCTCACAGGGTCCGAGTGGACGCGCCGGCAGAATGTGGACACAGCGATGATCAACCGCGGATCTCGGCGCCGGTTCCTCGGCAGCTCGGCGGCCGTGGTGGGGCTGCCCTTCTTCGAGTCTCTCCAGCGAAGCGCCAACGCTCAGGCGGCTGCCGCTCCGATGCGATTCATGGCGATCTACGTACCCAACGGCATCCACATGCCGGACTGGACCCCCACCGCGACCGGTACCGGATGGGCCATGCCTTACATCCTGGCGCCATTGGAATCGCTGCGCACCAAGATCGCTGTCTTGTCAGGCCTCGACCACCACATGACCGCCGAACCCGCTGATCCCCCCGGGGGTCACGCCTCGGGCACGGCTTCGTTCTTGACCATGCGCAAGGTCAACAACAACGCCAACGATCCCAATCGGACGAGTATCGATCAGGTCATCGCCGCCATGTCGCCCGGCGTCGCGGGTCGACCATTGCCGTCACTGCAGCTCGGCCTGACTGTCACCAACGACGGCGGCAGCGATGGAGCCCCCAGCACGTCATTCAACGAATGCGTCGCCTGGAACAAGAATACGCCGCTACCGAACACGACCTCCGCTCAGACCGCCTTCGATCGGATCTTTGCCGGCTTCTCGCCCACCGCCACCAACGCCGATGCCGCCAGGCGCGCGGCGCTGCGCACCAGCGTGCTCGACAACGTGGCCAAGCAGACCCAGACCCTCCAGGGGAAGCTGAATCCAGCCGATCGCATCAAGGCCGACCAGTACTTCACGTCGATACGAGCCCTGGAGACCCGGATTCAGTCGCTGACGGCGGGCGGTGGAACGTGCGCCATGCCCGCGAAACCGACGGTGGCGAACACCGCGCCGTACAAGGATCGTGTTCCGGTCATGTTCGAGCTGGCGGCGTTGGCCCTTCAGTGCGACGTCACTCGGGTCATGACTTTCATGGTGGCCCGAAGCACCAGTCTCGAAGACTTCTCGTTCGTGACCGGCCGGTCATCGGCCCATCACAACATCTCACACCACCAGAATATGCAAACCAATCTGGATGCTTTGAGATTGATCGGGCGATGGGAGCTCGAACAGGTTGCGACCTTCCTCAAGCGCATCGACGGCATGATCGAAGCCAACGGCAAGAGCGTGCTGGACAACATGTCGGTGTATTTCAGCAGCGAGATCTCGGATGGGAATTCGCACAAGAAGTACGACATGCCGGTGCTCCTGGCGGGCGGCCTGGGTGGCAAGCTGAAAATGGGTGGCAACCACTACATGTACACCTCCATGACGTTCCCCCGCCCCGTGCTCGGCCCCGCCGGGGGCCCGCACACCGGCAAGGTTCTGATTGCGCTCGCGAACGCGTTTGGTGTTCCCATCACCACCTTTGGCGACGGCACAGCCCAAGGTCCACTGACCGACATCTTGGCGTAACCGCGGACTGCCCCGAATTTCCGTCACCGCGGGCAGCGGGAGCGCAGGTGGGGTTAGAAACGCCCCCGTCGATCGGCTAGTCTTCACCCCTGTCAGCAGAGCACGTTGC
>PMNO01000154.1:7195-7317 GCA_003161835.1 Myxococcales bacterium
GCCAGTGGCGGCAGCTCCCAAAGCGGGGGCAGCTCGGCCAGCGGCGGCAGCTCCCAAAGCGGCGGCAGCTCGGCGAGTGGCGGCAGCTCTCAAACCGGGGGCAGCTCGGCCAGTGGCGGCAG
>PMNO01000154.1:7375-7589 GCA_003161835.1 Myxococcales bacterium
CGCTCAAGAGCGACTCGATGAATCGCGGCCAGCAGCGCGCGCAGACGAGTCTGATGGCAATCGGCGCGACCGCCTACAAGCACTGGGGCAGGCTCTTCTACAAGGTTCAGCAAC
The DNA here is from genome assembly GCA_003161835.1 of Myxococcales bacterium. GTDB lineage: Bacteria > Myxococcota_A > Polyangia > Fen-1088 > Fen-1088 > FEN-1088. Next base: position 7,490 of record PMNO01000154.1, read on the forward strand.
CGTCGCCGGCCCCGCTCAAGACGGCGACCAACACGGTCATTCACATGACGTGGACCTCGCTGGTCGGCCCCGGCGGAGAGAATCGCGTCGTCGACATCGT
>PMNO01000420.1 GCA_003161835.1 Myxococcales bacterium
GCGGCCCGCGAGTTCGAGAGAGTCCGGCGCGACAACCCGAAGTACCTGGCGGCCCGTATCAACCTGGGACTGACCTATTTCACGATGGGACGTCGGTCCGACGCCTTGTCGGAGTGGCAGCAGATCCTCGGCATCGAGCCCACCAACCGATTCGCCGCCATGTACATCGCCATGGTGAGTCAGATGGATTGCGCGATCACGAGCCCGATGCCCGGGGTCGCCACCAGAAGAGACGACGAGGCCGACACCGCTCCCCACTTCCTCAAGACGCGCTGAGCCTCCGACCTGCTGCCGTCGTGCCCAGGTTCACCCCCTCCCCCGAGACCTTCCTGGTCGAGGAGATCCCGGCCTACCAGCCATCCGGCACCGGAGAGCACACGTTCGTCTGGATCGAGAAGCGATCCCTGACCACATTCGACGCGGTCAACCGGTTGGGTCGGCGCCTCGGGATCGAGTCGCGGGAGATCGGATACGCGGGCATGAAGGACCGGCACGCCACGACGCGCCAGTGGCTGAGCCTGCCGCGGATTTCGCCCGAGCTGGCCCTGACGGCTGGCGATGATCAGCTGTTCGTGCTCGACGCCGCCCGGCACGGTAACAAGCTGAGGGTCGGACATTTGCGCGGCAACCGGTTCGAGGTCGTGGTGACCGGCCTCATCGACGCCGGCGCGGGCGACATTCTGGCGGCTCGCCTGGCGCGCATCGCCGCCGACGGACTGCCCAACCGCTATGGCGATCAGCGATTCGGCATGCACGCCGACAACACGCGGCGGGGGTTGGCGCTCCTGCGGGGCGAACAGCTCGAGCGAGATCACCGGCGGCGCCGCCTGCTGCTGTCGTCGGTGCAGTCGGCTGTCTTCAACCAGGTCTTGGCCCAGCGCGAGGCCGCCGGACAGCTGCGCCAGGTCTTGAGCGGTGACGTTCTGCAGAAGACCGACAGCGGGGGCGTGTTCGTGACCGAGGATCCCGCCCACGATCAGATCCGCCTGGACGCGGGCGAGATAGTGGTGACCGGCCCGATGCCGGGTGGCTGGGCGCGCGAGCCACCGCCCAACAGCGCGGCGCGCGCGATCGAGGATCAGGCGATCGCCGAGGTGGGTGCGTCGCGCCAGGAATTCACCGCCGCGGGACGCGATCTGCCGGGCGCGCGCCGGCCCCTGCTCGTGGGCGTCTCCCTGGAGCCGCCGGCCGTGCTGGCGGTTCCGGACAACCCCCACGCTCTGCGCTTGCGGTTCGAACTTCCGGCCGGAACCTATGCGACGGTCCTGATCGCGGCCCTCGGCGTGACCGTCGACACCGGCCGCTCGTGACGGGCCAATCTCCGCTGGCCCCGATCTTTCTCCTAGGTTAGGAATGGGGTCGATGCGACTCGCCGAACGCCTGCTGGGATTGACTCTGGTTGGCGCCGACTGGGTATTTTGGATCCTGATCGCGCTGTCGGTCTTGTCTGTCGCGGTGATGGTGGAACGCGCGTTTCGGATGTCGGGACGCTCGGTCGACGTGGATACCCTGGGGCGCGAGCTGTTCGACCGTCTGGCGGGGGGCGACGTGGGAGGTGCGCGGCGCGCCCTGTCATCGGTGCCATCCCCTGAGTCGGCGGTCGTGCTGTCGGGCATCGATCATTTCGATCGGGGCGCGGCCGCGGTGTCGGCGGCCATGGCGGGCGCACGATCCCGCCTGCGCATGGACCTGGAGCGCCACCTTGGAATTCTGGGAACGCTGGGCAACAACGCGCCCTTCATTGGTCTGTTCGGCACGGTCTTGGGCATCATCAAGGCCTTCGCGGATCTGGCGCACAACCAGAGCGGCGGGATCACGGTCGTCATGACGGGCATCGCCGAGGCCCTGGTGGCGACGGCGCTCGGTCTGCTGGTCGCGATTCCGGCGGTCATCGCCTTCAACGCGTTTCAGGGGCGGATTCGTCGCATCCTGGGCCGTGTGGATGCGCTGGCCAATCTGGTGATGGTCGCGATGTACGGCCCCGGCGCCAACGGCGGCGGTGCCGCCAAGTCAGGTCCGTAGAGGAAGGTTCGTAGCCTTCGTAGAAGGAAGGATCGCTCGGACGTGGCAGGAGCCCCGCAAAATTTCGGCACTGGAGACGACGACGATCTGGGATCACAGACGATCTCGGGCATCAACGTCACCCCACTGGTGGACATCACGCTCGTGCTGCTGATCATCTTCATGGTGACGGCCACCGTGATCGTGAACGCCGGAATCAAAGTTGAATTGCCCAAGGCGGCTTCGGGATCCGATCAAACGAAAACCACCTTGGCCCTCACCTTGGACAAGGGCGGCATCCTCTACCTGAACGGCGAGAAGAGCAGCGATCAGGCCATCATCCGTTACATCGGCGAGACGCTCCCGCGGACACCGGACCTCCAGGCCATCATCGCGGCCGATCGGGTGGTTCCGCATGGCGACGTCGTTCACCTGATCGATCTCGTGAAGCGCGCAGGAGTGCGCCGGTTCGCCATCAACGTCGATCCCAACGGCGCCGCTGGCGGGCGGTGAGCCTGGGGTGACGGCCGAAATGGGCGGCAGGGGCGGCACGGGAGGCATCGGACCGCCCGGCGCGCACGGTCTGCGCGGCATCCACGGCCCCCAAGCATCGATGCTCGCCCTGGTGATCGCGGTGGCCATTCACGTGTTGGTCGGCGTCGCGGTGCTGCGTGTCGACGGAAACTGGCGCCGGACGGCGGAGGCGGCCGTGGAGATCGAGGTCAACGCGCCCCCGCCCCCACCCGAAATCCGCCCCGAGCCTGTGCGGCCCCCCGACGCTCCTGCCTCCCCGGTCGTCGCCCGCGCGATCCCGCGCCGGACACCCGCATCGCAGCCGCCCTCCCCGCCGGCGGCACCCACGCCCCCCACGCCGCCACCGCCCAACCAGCAACCGCCGCCCCAGGCAGCGGTGCGGAACGCGCCGCCGGTTTTCGGCGTGACCATGAGTTCGGTCGTTTCGGGCGAAGCCGCGATGGCGGTGCCCGTCGGCAACACCACCATGACCCAGAATCGCGAAAGCCCAGCCCACCGCGTGGCCGAGCCCTACGCACCCGACGGCTCGAAGCCCTTTGTCCCGGCGCCAGAGATGGACGCCGCCAGCTTGCCCCACGTTCTGCGCGAAGTGGCCAGCGACGACGTCTATCCCCCGGAGGCCCGCAATCTGGGCATCGAAGGCACCGTCGAGCTCGGCGTCGACATCGACGAGAAAGGACACGTGGTCCAGGTCCGNNGTCAACGGCACCGCCGCGCCCGCGCCGGCGCCCGCGGGGCCCCTCGGAGGCGCGCAAACCGGTGCGCCTGCGGAATGGACTTGTGCTCGCGCTCGGGGCTATCCTGCAGCATCGAATGAGATACCACTACCTTCTGTCACGCCTGCTCGCTTATTGCCT
>PMNO01000718.1 GCA_003161835.1 Myxococcales bacterium
CCCAGCGGAACCAGACGGAACGGGACAGGGACCGTAACTATCGAGAAGGACTGCAAGTCGGCGCCACATCACGGGTTTTCTTTTTCCTTCTTCCAGGTTCAATCCCTGTCCCGCCTACGCATAAGATATTGATATTGTTGCGTTTGTGTGAGTCGGCGCCGCGCCGTTGCCACGGAGGTACTGGGCACGGCGCCGGCGAACGGGAGAGGAGCAGTCCCACGGCGAAGACGCGCGTCACCGGAAGAAGTCGCCGGCGCTGTGGAAATAGGTGGCGAACAGATTCGTCGACGTCCGGGAAATGCTCGAGGCAGGTACCGCCTTCGAACCAGACGTGGTGGAAGGCCGTTTCGTGGTCGAATGTCCGCACCGCGGGCGTAGCTGGCACCTCATCGTCGAGCCCGACTCCGAGGAGAGACTCCTCGTCGTAGTCACGGCCTACCGCGTAGGCTAGAATCGAGGCTCATGAAGAGGCCGTACCTCGAAGTGACGTTCCGAAAGGGTAAGCCCCTCGCCGCGTACCTGCATTTGCCGCGCGCGAACGGTGCGAAGGCGGCCCGGAGCGACCCCCGGGCCCATGGGATGGTGGTCGACTTCACGGCGGACGGCGAGCCCTTCGGCGTGGAAATCACCGCTCCGGCTCTGGTCGAGCTCGGCGCGCCGAATGAGCTCCTCCACGATCAGTGCGCCTGACCTTGGATTTGCTGGGCTCGCGCTTGCGAGTTCGATCCCTCTGCCGCCTATGCGTGGACGGCGTCGACGGCTCCTGGATGCCTGTCCGCCCCACGCGTGCTCGGAGCGGACAGCTGTCCGCACACATCGGACAGCCGTCCGCTGTCGCGGGCGGGGATATCGCCGCCGCTCCGGTGATTCGACTGGCACACGCGATGCTCTGGTGGCCGCGGGTGAAATGTTCGGCAAACCCAAGCGCCAAAGGAGACTCACCATGCGAACGATACGAACCCCGATGAGGGGTAACCCTTTTTCAACGTCCCTGCCCGCCAACACCAAAAGAAGACCGATGTCGAGATCGTGGTTGTGGGCCGTCCTCGCGCTCTTTGCGGCCGGATGTCTCGATCCCGGCCAGTCGGGCAACCTGGTTCCGCGGACCGTCACCGAGGATCCGAGCCTGCCCCAGATCGAGGTAGCGGGCACGCACCTGCACGCGGAGGCCTTCGGAAATCCGAACGCCCCGATGGTGATGGTGCTTCATGGTGGTCCGGGCGTCGACTATCGCAGCCTGTTGCCGCTGCAAGCCCTGGCCAGCGAGGGCTATCGCGTGATCTTCTGGGACCAGAGGGGCACGGGGCTCTCCCAGCGGCACGAAGCCAGCACCTACACGATGCCGCTTTACCTCGAGGATCTGCGCCAGGTCATCGAGCACTACACCACGTCGCCCAATCAACCGCTCGTGTTCATCGGCCATTCGTGGGGGGCCATGTACGCCACCTGGTTCGTCAACGAATACGGCGACTACGGCGGCCGCGTCCGGGGCGCCATTCTCAGTGAGCCCGGCGCGTTCACCAAGCAACAGCTCGACGCCTTCTTGAACAAGTACATCGGCTCGGTGGGCCTGACCTCCGAGCAGCTCAACGACGCCACCTGGTCGGCGCAGTTCATATCGGCCGCCGATCATGCCCGCGCCGACTACCTCAGCGCCGTGCTCTCCTTTGGAGGCGCGCCCGCCGAGCACCACGATCCACGACACCCGACGCCGTTCTGGCGGCCGGGCGCCGTGGTCTCCGCGAAGTTGCTCAACATCGCCCAGGACGAAGGCTTCGACTGGACCACGCACCTCGCGGGCTTTCAGCACAAGGTGCTGTTTCTGCGCGGCTCGCTCAACGACGCCGCGACCCTGGAGCAGCAGCAAGAGCTGGCGCGCAGCTACCCCGACGCCGATGTCCTCACCATGGCGAATGCGGGCCACGAGATGGTGTGGGAGCACCCCGATGAGTACCTCGGGCATACGCGTGACTATTTCCAACGGATCGGTTTTGCGGGGGTGACGCCATGAAACGCCTGATTGTGTTCTCTGCAATGGTGATTTTGGGTCTGCTGGCGCCGACGGTGGCGCGGGCGCAAGAGGTGAATCTGGGCGCGCTCGACCAAGCATCGAACATCGTGCACGTCAGAACCGGGGCGGAGTACGGCTTCGTCGCCGGCGCCGGATATGGCCGGGTGGTGTCGTTCTTGGACAGGCAGCTGGTGCTGGGCGGGGACTTCACCTTGCCTTGGGCCGGCCTCGATCTGTCCGACTACCGGTTGCGGGTGAGCGCGCTCGTACCGATCGTGGGGGGCCGGCGCTGGAAGCTGGCGGGCAGCATCGCCCCGACGCTGCGGGGGACGAAGAACGACATCAGCCGCATGACCGACGTCGGCGCCGATCTCGGCGTCGTCGGCGGCTACTACGCCCCGCGCTGGTTCGTCGCCGGCGAGCTGGGATTCGATTGGGCCATGAGCACGTACGTGCACCATATGGATGCCTACCGCTCGCTGGTCTACGCGGGCGCACGGGACGGATGGTACGCGAACCCCGGCGGCAACCTGCGCGCCGGCCTCCAGGGCGGCGTTTCCTTCGGACGCACCGACGTCATCCTGCGCCTCGGCGAGGTCCGCGACACCGGGGGCGCCCCGCCGCTCTTGCCGTTCTACGGAACGCTGGCGGTCGACACGCGCTGGTAGCGCAGGCGGTTGATCGGTAGCGGCGCCGGTTGCGGCGCGTGTTCGAGGCCGTATCCGCCGTGGTCATCAAGTCGCGAGATTGCAACGAAACCGTCGGCTCTCCGAAGCCGAACCAGGGATATCTTCCGGCCCGTCCTGCCTGACCACAGGCAACGGTTCTCGAACACGTTCTCGCCGGAGGTGTCCCATGGCCGCAGATCGCCGCAATTTTCTTCAGCTCATGAGCGCGGGAGCGCTCGCCTCGACGTTCTCCCTCAGCATCAAGAAGGCGCTGGCGATCCCAGCCCACCACCGGACGGGCTCCATCGACGACATCGAACACATCGTCATTCTCATGCAAGAGAATCGATCCTTCGATCACTACTTCGGTACCTTGAGAGGCGTCCGAGGCTTTGGTGATCCGCGCGCGGTCACGCTTCCCACGGGGAAGCCGGTGTGGTTTCAGCCGAGCGCGACGGGCGAAGTGCTGCCCTATCACCCCGACGCGCCCGAGCTCGGCCTGAGTTTCATCGAGGACCTCCCGCACGGTTGGAAGGACGCGCACCAGGCCTGGAACAACGGCAAATACGATCAGTGGGTTCCGAGCAAGAAATCGCCGACCACGATGGCATACCTGACCCGGAACGATATTCCTTTCCATTTCGCCCTTGCGGACGCGTTCACGGTCTGCGACGCGTACCACTGCTCATTCATGGGCGCCACCGATCCCAATCGCTATCACATGTGGACCGGGTGGACCGGCAACGACGGCCGGCTCGGCGGCCCGGTGCTCGACAACTCCGAGGCCGGCTACGACTGGGCGACCTACCCCGAGCGCCTTCAGAACGCGGGCGTCAGCTGGAAGATCTATCAGGATGCCGGCCGGGGCCTCGACGCCGCGAACTATTGGGGCTGGGTGTTCGACAACGCCTATATCGGCAACTACGGCGACAACTCGCTGTTGTATTTCCATCAGTATCAAAACGCCCTTCCGGGAAGTCCGCTGAACGTCGGGGCGCTGACCGCCACCAATATCTCCGCGGGCGGCACCCTGTTCGACGACTTCGCCCGTGACGTTCGCACCAACAAGCTGCCGCAGGTGTCGTGGATCGTCGCCCCCGAGTCGTACACCGAGCATCCNNTGATGTACGACGAGAACGATGGCTTCTTCGATCACATCGTTCCCCCGACCCCGCCGCAGTCGCGCGCCGAGGGCCTGTCGACGGTGGAGACGACGAACGAGATCTTTGCCGGGAACTCACAATATCCAAGCGGCCCCTATGGTTTCGGAGCGCGCGTCCCGATGATCGTGATCTCGCCCTGGAGCAAGGGCGGCTGGGTCAATTCGGAGGTCTTCGATCACACGTCGTCGATCCGGTTCATCGAGCAGCGGTTTGGCCGGCAGTATCCGGGGTTGATCGAGCCCAACATCACGAAATGGCGGCGCGCCGTCGCGGGCGATCTGACCTCGGCGTTCAATTTCAGGTCGCCGAACGCCGCCGTCGTCTCCTTGCCTGGCACCACGGGCTACGTGCCGCCGGACTACGTGAACCACCCGGACTATGTGCCCGCGCCTCCCGCGGTTCAGGCCGTGCCGGCGCAGGAGCCGGGAGTGCGGCCCGCCCGCGCGCTACCTTATGAACTGAATGTCGTGGGACGGACTGACTTCGCGGATGGCACCGTGAAACTGCACTTCGGCAACTCCGGCAAGGCCGCGGCCGTGTTCCAGGTTCGCTCGGGAGATCTCCAGACCGGCCCTCGGACCTACACGGTGAGTCCCGGCGCGAATCTGTCGGACACGTGGGAGATCAAAGCCAACGGACAGGCGGCCTACGATCTTTCGGTGTACGGCCCGAATGGCTTCTTCCGCGCCTTCAAAGGCAGCATCTGGGGCGCCGACAAGGTCAACCTCGACATCCGTGCCGTCTATCGCGCGGAGGGCTGCGGACTGGCCCTGGAGATTCACAATCGAGGCGCCGCAATCAAGAAGCTCCGCGTCCGCGACGCCTACACCAAGAAGGCCGTGTTTGTCAGGCTCGACTGCTTCGCGCACACGACCCAACAGGTGGCGCTCGAGAAGTCCTTTGGTTGGTACGACCTCATCATCGACACGGAGTCCGACCCCACCTTCCGGCAGCAACTCGCCGGCCACGTCGAAACCGGGGACGACAGCATGAGCGATCCCGCCCTCGGGGCGCGCTGACCCGCGAGTGGCCAGGGCGATCAGCGCACCAGGCCTTGCACGAACTGCACGAGCTCCAGGTTTCCTGCGGTGGGCTTCACTGCCGCAGGAAGGCGGCTGACGATCCAGGTGACACTCCACTGGAGAGGTTGCTGGGGGGCGACGGCCTGATAAGCGCCCTGCTGCTCGATCTCGACGTAAGCGCCCTGGCCCTGCACGAAGATCTCGATTTCGGCCTCGCCCGGAGCCGCCATGTCGGCGGGGACGTCCGCGAACTTCTTCACGATCACCGTATCGCCCGCGACGTGTGCGAGCCAGCCTCCCGATCCATCGGCCAGTAGCTTCTGATCAGCGCCGGGGGCGACTCCGGGATGCTGATACCAGGTGCAGCCCGCCTGGTCCTGGGTCGGCGGCAATGCGAAACCTCGGCCGGCGGTGGCCCCGCCCACTCCGGTCGGGAAGAAGGTCAGGCCGCCCGGAAATACGCGGGTGATCTCCCAGGGCGCGAACATCTTACCGGCATCCTGCGTGCTGATGCTGTATTCGGCCACAATCCGTGAGTTCACGGGATCGGCGGTGAAGCGCTTGGAGACGCTCGCGCCGAGCACCGCGTTGGTCGGCCCGACGAACGAGACACTGGTGTTGGTCGCGCTCGCTGCGTAGACGGCGGTGTCGATTTCGGGGGGCGGGGGCCAGCCCCAGCTACTCTGGGGGCTGGTCCAGAACGTCGAGCCGTAGTTGGTCGCGTTCACCGATGGCCCGGTCAGAAGGTTGCTGGTGTTGCCGTCGACGAGATGAACGTCCGTGACGCGCGCGCCGGCGGGATCCACCGCGAAAGAGACGTTTCCGAACCCGAGTACGTACTTGCCTCCGTGGTAGATCGACGTCGGCTGGTCGCAACCGGTTTCGGACACCCCGAAGAGCGCGGCCAATGCGGGCAGGACGAGCCGAAACCTCCGTGTGGCAACCATGCTTCTTCGGTACCACGGAGGCCCCCGCTCGACAACATTGCGGCCGGCGAGATCGGCAAAGATGTGCCTGGTTTCCCGCCGTCAGGGAAGCGGGCAACCGATGCGGGCGGTGTGAAGGACGACATCGTCCAGCCACAGCTCGGTGTCGATCGACGACG
>PMNO01000685.1:0-144 GCA_003161835.1 Myxococcales bacterium
CCCCAGATCTCCGGCACCAAGAGCCTCAGCGTCGCGGCGGGATGCACCCTCGAGACCCATTGCGCCTCGACGAAGTTCTGCGATCTGGCCAGCAAGACCTGCCTCACCAAGCTCGCCGCCGGCGTCGCCATCCCGAGCGATGGT
>PMNO01000685.1:311-6302 GCA_003161835.1 Myxococcales bacterium
ATGTGCACGTTCTCCGTCGCGCTCGCGGTGTGCACCAGCGGCGCCTGCAATGCGACGACATTCACCTGCGCGAACGTGCTCGGCACGACATGCGGCGGAGCCGGCGACTGTGTCGGCAACGTCTGTGGGAGCAATGGCAAGTGCGGCTACGCCGATGGAACCGGGACCTGTTCGGCCGGGACTGCCTCCGTCGCCTGTCAGTCGGCGACGTGCAGCGCCGGTTCGGTGTGCATGCCTGGNNGTCTGCGCCACGGGTCTGTGCAATGGGAGCAGCGCCACATGCGCGGCCACCAATGGCAGCCCTTGTAGCGCCGCCTCGTTTTGCGAGGTCGACACGTGTGGCAACAATCAACAGTGTGGCATCGCGGTGGGGGATGGTCCGTGCACGCAGGCCAACGCNNCGCTGGCGTGTCACGCCAAGCTCAACGCCGAGGGCGCTCTGCCTACCGATCGGTTGCATGATGGTGTTTGTTCAAGCGGCCTCGCCAGCGCGATCTGCGCCGACGCGGGCTGCAATCCCGTCACCAACACCTGCGCCAGCCCCGCCGGCACGGCGTGCACCGCCGCCTCCGGGTGCGTGGTGAACGTGTGCAACAACACGGGCGCCTGCGGCTATGGCCCCGGCGAGGGAACCTGCCAGGCCAGCAATGCCGCCGTCCGATGCGCGTCCGGGATTTGCAGCAATGCGGGCGTCTGCCTGTCGTCCGCCTCGGGAAACTGCTGGGTGGACGCGGACTGCGGGCCCGACACGTTCTGCGACCGCGGTACCACGAGCTGCATACCCAGGCTGACGCCGGGCGCGCTGCTCCTGGTGGATGCGATTCACGACGGCGTGTGCAGCCCCACCTTGGCCCTCGCGATGTGCGCGAGCGGCGCGTGCAATGCCACGTCGTCGACCTGCAGCAGCGCGGTCGGTGCCAGTTGCACAATCAACGACGGGTGCACGAACAACGTCTGCGGAAGCAACCTCATGTGTGGACGAACCCCGGGGGCTGGGCCGTGTTCGGCGCAAAACGCCATCCAGGTTTGCCAGAGCGGCGTATGCGGTCCCGAGAGCCTGGTCTGTGTGCCCGCAACCGCTGGCGGCTGCGGCAGCGACGCGGATTGCGCCGTTGCAGAATACTGCGATGGCATGACGCTGACCTGTACCGCGCACCTCGCGACCGGCGGAACTTTGCCGTCCGATGGGACGCACGCCGCCTGTGTGAATGAACGCAACCTTGCGTGCGGCACGGGATTGTGCAACGCCACGACGAGCACCTGCGCCGCCGCGAATGGCACCACCTGCACCGACGCACGGACCTGCGTCACCAACCTCTGCGGTCGCAACGGCAAGTGCGGCCTCGACGATGGGCAATCCGGATGCACCGTGCCGACCGCGTCGGTCTGCCAGACCGGCATCTGCACCACCGCCGGGGTGTGCGGGACGCTCGGATGCGCGACCGATGCGGCGTGCCCGACCGTGTCTGCGTATTGCGATGCCTCGGTCGGTTTGTGCAAGGCCAAGCTCGTGGTGGGTCAGACCTTGCCCACCGATTCGCTCCACGACGGCGCGTGCAATTCGTCGCTGAGCGCGCTCGTCTGTGCCACCGGAAGTTGCAACTCGACCACCCGAGCCTGCGCTTTCCCGAAGGGGCAGGTTTGTCATGTCGACGGCGAGTGCGCGATGAACGCGTGCGGCAGCGACGGACTGTGTGCTCTGGCGGACGGCGAGGCCGGTTGCTCTACGGCAACCGCCGCCCTCTGCCGAAGCGGCCTCTGCAGCGCGACGGGCAACCGGTGTGTCCCGACGGGAGCCGGCCGCTGCGCGGTGGATGCCGACTGCACCGGGGCGACGTTCTGCGCGCCCGCCACCTTGAGTTGCGTGGCTCGCCTGGGCAATGGCGTCGCCATTCCGCGGGACGGTTTGCACGACGACGGTTGCCTCCCTGGCAACGGTGCGACGGTGTGCGCGAGCGGCCAGTGCAACGCGGTCACCAACACCTGCTCGGGTGCGAAGGGCTCGACATGCACCTCGGCGTCGCAGTGCACGATCGGCGCATGCGGTGCCAACGGAATGTGCGGACAGGTCGATGGCAAAGGCCCGTGCGACGCAACCACCGCGCCTGCCCTTTGCCAGAGCGGTGTCTGCAACGTGAAGCTCGGTGTGTGCAAGCCCACGAAGACCGGCAGTTGCCTGGAGGACGCGGACTGCGCGACGGATTCGTTCTGCGCCGCCGATACGCTCACCTGCACCGAGAAGCTCGCCCCCGGAGCCCCAATCCCGAACGACGGAGCGCACGCCGGCGTGTGCGGCGCGGCGATCGCGCAGGGGGTGTGTGCTTCGGGGTTGTGTAATGCATCGGCGAATACCTGCGCGGCGCCGAATGGAGCCACCTGCTCGACCAGCGCCGCCTGCGTCAGTGCCATCTGCCCGACCGACGGGATTTGCGGCAAGGCCACCGGCGGTACGTGCGACCGCGCCACCGACTGCCGCAGCGGCGTCTGCACCGCGGCGATATGTACGAAAGCCGTCATCGGGAGCGGCGCCACGGTCGACAACGGCTGCGGTTGCGAGATGGGTGGAGGTCGAGACACCGGCGTACTCCTCTTCATGGCCATTGCGGTCGCTCGACATATCGCCCGCCGGAGGCGACGGCCCTGACGCCGGTGTGGGTGCTCGATGCCCGGGGCACCCGACCAAGCCACCGCAGTGGGCGGTGGCACCCGGCACGGAGAGCCTTGCGGCGCTTGTGAAAAGGACGTACACCATGAACAAATGGAAGAGGTGCCGTCTTGAAAAAGTTCCTGGTTCTCTACAAGGCCCCCTTGGCCTCGTTCGAGCAGATGATGAAAGCGACGCCGGAGCAGCAGAAGGCCGGCATGGACGCATGGAAGGCGTGGTCGATGAAGGCTGCGACGTCGATCGTCGACATGGGCGGTCCGCTTGGCAAAAGTCTGACGGTCTCGCCCCGGGGCACGACGCCCACCCGCAACGAACTGGGCGGCTTTTCGATCATGCAGGCAGAATCGAAGGAAGCCCTCGCTGAATCGATGAAGGGGCATCCGCACTTCATGACCCCAGACGGCGTGATCGAGATCGTCGATCTGATGTCGATGCCGGGCATGTAGCTCGCGATAAAGAAGCGGAGCCGTTGGACTGAACCATGCCCGGCTCTGTGCTGGTCCTACCGCACCTGGTAGTATGCAGGGCTTCTTCAACGCCCTTCTCACCGAGGTGACGTCTTGAATACCGGCCGGCTCCTGCTCTCGATCGTTGGGTCCGCCGCGCTCTTCTGCCCGGGAGCCTGCTCCCGCAATGACGTGGCTACGCCCGGCGGCGCGGGCGCCGCGATGGCCGGCNNGCGCCGCCAGCGACGGAGGAGCGGGTGGGCCCAGCACGGCGGGGGCAGGCGTCGCGACGGGAGGTGGCGGTGCGGGTGGGGCCGCGGTCTCGACGGGCCATAAATTCGGCGCCAACGAAGCGGTGCGCATCTTGGTGATCGGCTCGTCGAACGAGATCGGGACCTGCTGGCGCGCCTTCCTCTGGAGAAAGCTGCGCGCAGCCGGCTTGGCGAACATCGACTTCGTTGGCGGCGTGAGCCAGGGCCCGGACTGCGGCGTCGCGGGGTACGACAAGGACATGCAGGGTGAGAACAGCAACCTCGTCTCCAACTGGACCATGAGCGACATCGCCGGTTGGTTCACCACCAACAAGCCGGACATCGTGCTCTTGCACGTGGGGGGCGCGGACGCNNCCGATGACCAGGGCGGTGGAGGAGACCAAGGCCCTCAATGCCGCCATCGTGGCCTGGGCGGCCGAGCACACAACCACGGGATCGCCAATCACCCCCGTCGATCTGTACACCGGGCTGAGCCCAGACGTGGACACCAGGGACGGTACCCACCTCAACGACGTCGGAGCAGAGAAGGTCGCCGATCGCTTCTTCATGGCACTTCAGCCTTTGTTCGCGCCATAGGCAGCGATGTCGCGTTTTTGCTCACAGGCGCGGCCCGCGACAAGGACCAGATCTGCAGGGATCAGGCGAAGGTGTCGCCGTCGTATCCCCACATATGGGGCCTGGCGTCGCTGAACTCGATATAGATGCGGCCTCTGGCGACGTGCAATCCCGAGGCTAGGACCTCCGTGATGGCGGCGCTCAGAGGAGCCGTCCTGTCCGCGGCGAAAACCCCGACGTTCTTGACCTCGACATAACAAGCGGGTTCGTTCGATCCGGCGAATGTCATGCGTGCGCGCGGCTCGAGACAAGTCATGACGTACGATTCAGGTTTGCCGAGCTGTTTGGCAAGCAGCGCCGATAGTTTTTGCAACAGCGCTTCTTCGCTGTCCTTGGCCGGTTCAGCGGAACTAATGATGCGAATGAGCGGCATGAGCCCACGATACCAGCCGCGGGCCGTCGAGGCACCGGGTCACGGCCGCCGGTAAGAGCCTGTGCCGCGACGGGAGCGCGGACCCGTTATGTGCTTGGGCAACAAAAGCGTGACCGCTTGCGGGGCTACGTGCGCATACCGCTCGGTCTACAGATTTTCGAAGCTGAAGAGGGGCGCGTTGATCCCGCACTCGCCCCCACCGGCCACGACCTTGCCGGTCGCGTTGACGACGAACTTTGCCCGGCTGGTCGATGAGATGACCAACGGCGAGCCGAGGTGGATGCCATTTCCGTCCCCGGCGGTCACCGGGTGCACGAAGGCTCTGTGTCCAAGGCTGGCCGCGCTGTCGGTGGTGAGATACATGTACACCGTGTTGTCCACGGACCCGGCGTTGCTCCCATCTCCGGAGCAAGCAATGGGCGCATTGTCCAGATCGGTCGCGGAGTCGGCCGCGTTGCACACGCCGCCCGTGTATTCGGTTCCTGCTACGCACGAGGTGGCGGTCGTCAGGGGCGTGTGTTTGATGATGGACGACATCTTGATGATGACGCAATTGTAGGTTCCGTCGGCCAGGTCGCCGTCGCCCAGCGTCGGGNNTCGCCCCCGGGGGAGGCGGAGTCGCCGCCGGCGATAGCCGGTCCTGAAACCATTCCGAGGGAAAGGCCGAGTACAGTGAGTTTTTTCATTGTCATGTTCCTCTCGAGGATGGATGCCTACGACCCGGATCCGACGATCGTGATCTTGTGGGATGTGGTGTTCGCACTGCCTCCCGCACCGCCGTTGCCGCCGGCGCTGCTGCCGCCGACACCGCTGGCGCTGCCGCCGGTGCCACTGCTGCCGTTGTTGACCGCGGTGCTGCTGCCGCAACCCTGCGTGCCGGCAACCGCCAGCAAGCCAAGCAGTGGAATCAAGAGGCGCATCTTCGACGTGGTCATCGGATTCCTTTCAATCGGAATGTTGACGAGACGAGGCACTTCGCCGCTGGAACGGGCCCAGAGACAACATCCATCTGGTCCCGATCCGGCGATCGTCACGTGCCCACCCAAGGAGGCTCTAACATTCGGATGATCGCGGCGAACCTTGAACCAGAACCATCACGCGACGCGCGCCGTCCCCCTTGCTGAGCAGCAACAGATCGCCCGAGACCAGGCAGGTGGTATCGAAGTGGTATCGATCGGTGACAAATACAAAAAACGGCCAGATGGGGTCCGATTCCCAACTGGCTGACACCGCTTAGCTTCTTTCGTGGGCGTTGCAGGGATTGAACCTGCGACTTCCACCGTGTGAAGAGAGGCCATCAAGCACCGGAACCCATGGAAAACCGATAACTTAACAACACCACGAAGCACCAGGCGATACCCAAAATCACGACAAATTAGGCACTTTTCTAGGCNNAAGGATTTCAGCCGAATCTCGCCCATGGACCGGGTGTCAGTCGGGCGGCCAAATCGGGAGTCTGCTCCCGGAGCTACAGCATCCCCAGCGAAGCGAGCGCCTCGGCACGAGGCTACACCCCGTGAAGGGCGATGCGCTTGCCCTTCACGACTGCGATCACTTCGATCTCGCCGCCCATCGCCTTGACGTATCGGCGCAGGGTCGAGAGGCGGACGTCGGACGCCC
>PMNO01000072.1:0-1602 GCA_003161835.1 Myxococcales bacterium
GCGTACGCCTCGAGCGATCCCTCCATCTTGACGGGAATCGTGCGCAGGGGCGGGTTCCAGTCGTGGGACAGGTGCCGGTAGAACTCGTGATACTCGGCCTCGGTGACCTCACCCTTTTGGCGATCCCAGATGGCCTTCATCGAATTCAGCGTGGCGTCCTCCAGGACCTGAGCCTCGGACGAGCCGTGGTCCTTCTTGCGCCAGACCTTCATGCGAATCGGATAGGCCACGAAGTCCGAGTAGCGCTTGACGATNNGGCTTGAGGTGCAGCGTGATGGTCGTGCCAGGCTCCTCGCGTTCGCCCGCGCCGAGCGTGTACGTCCCATCCCCCACGGACTCCCAGGCGGTGGCCGAATCCTCCCCGGCCCGTCGCGTGACCAGTGTGACCCTGTCGGCCGCCATGAACGCCGAGTAAAACCCGACCCCGAATTGCCCGATGAGCTCCGGAGGAAGGTCCTTGCCCTGAGCCTGCCCCTGAGCCTGTTTCACCGCCGACAAGAATTCCTTCGTCCCCGACTTGGCGATGGTGCCGATGTTGCGGATGACCTCGTCCCGCGTCATCCCGATGCCATTGTCCGCCACGGACAATGTCCTGCCCGTCCGGTCCGCCTCCAGACGGATGAAGGGCTCGCCCACCCCGCCGAGGTCTGGCTTCGTCAGGCGCTCGAACCGAAGCTTGTCGAGCGCATCGGAGGCGTTCGAGATCAGCTCCCGCAAGAAGATGTCTTTGTTGGAGTAAAGCGAATGCACCATGAGATCGAGCAGCTGCTTGACCTCGGCCTGGAATTCGTGACGCTCGGATGGATTGGTCATGACGGTGCTTCTCTTGAATGACGAAGGCCGCGATGTCAACCGGCACGTGATGCGCCGGAGGCCCTGGTAATATGTCAGACGCCTTGGTCGTTGCCGTGGCCCTGCGTGTACGAGGTTTTCAGCGTCGTCACCAACCCGCGTATCTGGAAGCGAGGCGCCAGTGCTCCCGATCAGGCGTGGGCTCAATTGGAGGCCTGGATGGATTTGGATCGCGACTTCTTGCTGTTCAGGGAACTCGACACGCGAGATCCCTTCGCGTAACCGCGCGATTTCAGCGTTCCGTGGCAGGTTGAAGCCGGAAGGCCTGGCGACGTTCCGAGGCGCTACTTACATGCAGCCGATGCGCTGCGAACCGACGCCGACATCGTCCAGCCACACCTCTCCCGCTGGTCCGCCCATCCCGAAGCGCTGGTAGCCGACGCGCAGCTTGGCCAACTTCGGAATCGTCCAGCCCGTTGCCGCGAGGGTCGTNNTCGCTCGACTCCAGGTTGGACGCCAGGTTGTTGCTCAGGGTGTTGAGCACGCGCACGCCGGTTCTGTCACCGACGCCGACCCGGGCTTCAATGTACGTGCTGTGAGAGGTCTGCACTCCGTTTGCCGCCCAGATCCAGATCCGCCCCCAGAACGCATTGTCCATGGCTGGAAAGGTCTTGGTCTCATCGATGTAGCCGGCCATCGACGCGGTATCGAATGTCACGTGCACCGAATTCGTTCCCGTGTGGCCTTTGTTCGTCACCAACTCGACGACGGTGGCCGCTCCCGTCTTGTCGACGACCCAGTCAGGGCCCA
>PMNO01000072.1:1687-4952 GCA_003161835.1 Myxococcales bacterium
GGATCCGCCCGTGCCCACGCTCGACGTTGCCCCGCCACTCGAGGTGGGCGTTGAGCCACCGGACGAGGGCGCGCAGGCCAGAAGCGCGGAGCCGACTACGCCGATCGCGAATGCACGGGTCAAGCCCGTCGTGGTGGGGATGCTCATCGGAACTCCTTGCGGGTGGTCAAAGCTGGGGCGACGAATGCGTCATCAGCACAGTGCCGCCGCGCCTCGTGACCGGGTCATTCCAGAGCCGTGTTACGTCAACTACGGGCGCTCCGCCCCTCCCATCCCCTCACTTCGCGGCCTTCACGGGCGTGAATCCATCCCTATCCCGGTGGGCGACGAGTCGGCCGGCAGCCTCGCGACGGCATCGAGCAGAGCCCACCCACCCAGGCGACCTCCGTTCGAAAAGCAAGACGATGAATAGACTGATTCGTCAGGGACCCGTGCTCAGCAGGACGCCGTCGACGAGCAGGAAGTCGAACTTTCCGTCGCCGTTCAGATCGCCGAGGGCGCTCGCCTCGGAAGGCAAGAAGTGCGGCATCTCGACGAACGTGCCGTCACCCTCGTTGAGCAGCAACAGATCGCCCGAGACCAGGTCCATTCTCCCGTCGCCATCGATGTCTCCCACGAGCACATTCACGGCCGGGACGGCGTAGTTGACCGCGGCCCCGAAAGCAGCCGCGCCCGTGTTTGGAAAGACGCCGAGGCGCCCGCCCGGATTGTCGCTCCCGACGATGATGTCGACTCTGCCCTGACCTTTCAGGTCGAGCACCTGGACCCACGCCAGGGTGCCCACGACGATATCGGTGGCCACCGATGTGCCCGGCGCAAAGGCTCCGTTCCCGTCGTTGAGGAGGATATTCACCGTGTAGTTGGCGAAGTTGATGAGGGCGAGGTCCGGCCTCCCGTCACCGTCGAGATCGCCCGCCGCGAGCTGCGACGCCGGGGCCGCCCGCTGGGCGAGCGTGTTCCGTATTCCGTACTGAGCTGGAGGCGCAAAGGCACCGCCGCCGGCGTTCAGGAACACGCTCACGGTCCCGGCGCTGGCCCGGTTCGGCACGGCGATGTCGGTCCTGCCGTCACCGTTGAGGTCGGCGAGCGTGAGCGCGGAGGCGTTATCCACCCCTGAGTATTGGACGGGCTTCGCGAACGTCCCGTCCCCGTTGTTCAGGAGCACGCTGACGTTTCCACTTGCCCCGCCGACTACGGCGGCGAGGTCGGGCGTTCCATCCCCGTTCAGATCCCCAATCTCGGGCAGCATGTTGGGTCCGCCAATGCCGACGCCGGCGGCAAAGCTCCCGTCACCATTGCCCAGTGAAACGACCAGGCCGTTCCGCAGCGAGATCAGGTCGCTCTTGCCATCGCCATTCACGTCGCTGAGCCTTCCTCCGGGATGAGCTGTGGGCAAGAACGTGAACGACCCCCACTTGAGTCCGGGTGCGGCACCACCGATCCCCCCAGCCGAGCCGGCGGTCCCGAGCATTCCACCGCCCGTTCCGCCCGTTCCGTCCGTTCCGCCTGTTCCGATGCCGCCTCCCCCGGCATTGCCTCCCACTTGGACGACAACGTTCCTGGCGGAGCATCCGGCTACGGAGCTGGCACAAACGAGCGCCAGAAGTCTGGCCTGGCGCGACAAACTGCGATGCACCATGGGGTCGACTCTAGGCCGCCGTGCATGCCACCACAAGCGCCCGCGCCCGCGCTCGCATCGGAAATGAAGCGGCCGTGGCTTCAACCTGGCTGGCCGACGCGTTCAATGGACGCTATGTCGGCGGGTGACAGGTCGAACTCGAAGCACGCGAGATCCTCGCGCATGTGCGCCGGGCTGGAGGTGCCGGTCAGCGGAATCATCCCCACCTGCATCGCAAATCGAAAAACCACCTGAGACAGCGTCCGGCCCGTCCTGCGGGCAATGGACCCGAGCTCCGGTGACGCGATCTCGGTCCGGTTCGCGGTCAATAGCGAGAACCCCTGGTACGCCATGCCGTGGGCGCGACAGAGCGCGCGGACTTCACGATCCCAGCCTGTTCGTGCGTAGCAGCGGTTCTGCACGAACGACGGCTTGGCTGCACCCACCGCACCGGCCACGTCGATCAACAAACCGAGCTGCTCGACGGACACGTTGCTGACGCCGAGCAGACGCGTCTTCCCGGCGCGCTGGAGCTCCCCCATGGCGCGCCAGACTTCGCGATCGTCGTCTGAGATCCCCGTCCCCGCCGACGGACCGTGCAAAAGGAAGGAATCGACGTATGGCGTCCCGAGGTGCTGAAGCGAGCTGTCCATCGACTGCGCNNGCCAGCGCCGACTCCGTGAGGGCTCGCGTGCGCTCCTCTTTCCAGGCCGTGCCGTAGAAAAACGCCGGTACGGACACCCCGTCCACGATCCGACTGGTTTCGAATGACCGTCCGTTTGAGTGTGGTGAAATCAAGAGCACCCCCGCGGGAAGGTTCTGTTCGCTCTGAGTCGAGTGAACCGACAGCTTAGTCCCGCCCCTTTGAACGGGCATGCAAAACATGAGATTGAGACACCGAGGGGAGGAGGCTGCACCACCTGCGGTCTGCTCAGCGCCACAGATTTGTCTTGGCGAGATCGAGCACCTCGTCTCCACGACCGCTGATGACCGCCTTGGCCATGAAGAGGGTGAAGCCCTTGGCTTGCTCGAGCGTGATCGTTGGCGGCATGGCCAGCTCCTGTCGGTTCACGACCACATCGAGTAGGGCGGGCCCATCGTGCGCCAGCGCTCCTCGCACGGCGTCCGGGAGCTCCGCAGGATCCTCGACCCGAACACCGTGGATCCCGATGGCGCGAGCCATCTGGGCAAAATCGGGGTTGTCGAGGGTGGTTCCGCTCGTGAGAAGGCCGGCGGCCTTCATTTCGAGCTCGACGAAGCCGAGCGCGCCATTGTTGTAGACCACGATTTTCAATGGCAGCTTGCGTTGGCGGACAGTGAGCAAGTCGCCCATCAACATCGAGAACCCACCGTCGCCCGACAGAGAGATGACCTGGCGATCCGGGAGCGTCAGCTGCGCCCCGATCGCCTGCGGCATCGCGTTCGCCATCGACCCGTGGTTGAACGACCCAAGCAGGCGCCGTTTTCCGTTCATCGTGAGGTAGCGCGCCGCCCACAGCGTGGGNNGGCGTGGTCGAGGTGGGTCGCGTCGGTCTTCTTGTTGAGCAATGGAAGGAGCGCGGCAAGCGTCTCCTTGACGCCGCCCACGAGGCCGAGATCGAGACGGCCGCGTCGTCCGAGGTTCTCCCCCCGGATGTCGATCTGCGC
>PMNO01000032.1 GCA_003161835.1 Myxococcales bacterium
TGCTTGCGACAGCTGGGACAGCTGCTGGTGCTGAAGAACACCAGCACCGTCGGCGAGCCCCGCAACGATCCCAGTGCCAGGGGCTGGCCGCGTTGATCGCGGAGGACCAGCGCGGGCAGGTGGGTTCCCACCGGGATCTCGCGCGGGGAGCGGGGCAAGCGGGGCAAGGAAGGAATGACGGCCACGGCCCGAGACCCGTGGAGCGAATGCCAGATTGCGGCGCCGCCGGCCAGCAACCCCACCGCAATCACGAACCAGCCGCGACGTTTCCAGCGCACGAACCGCACGCTGACATGAAACGCCAGCCATCACAAGGGCCTGCCGGGCGCGGGCCGGCCGTGGCCCCCAGGGCCGATCGGTTGAGAAGAACCTCGGACCTCGACGGCCTTCGGTGCGCGGTTCCCCAACGCTGAGCTGACCCTCGACGTCGTGAATCTCGACAACGCCACCGGGGATACGAACGCCGCCGATGCCGTGTTTGCGTTCAGCCCGCTCGTGCATATCCCGATGGGCAACATCGAATTTGCGGTCGGTCCCAAGCTGGGATTCCGGAGCTACAACGTCTCGGTCAAGGCGGGAGGAGCAGAAACCAAGTTCAAGGCAAACGGCTACGTCTTCGGTGTCAATGCGGGCGCCTTCGTCGCGGTCAGCAACAGCGTGTCGCTGGGCGGGCTCCTGAGCGCGGAAATCCGCAGCATCCACGAAGTCTGCCAAACCTTCCCAGGTCAGTCGGAGGCCTGCTCGAAGGTCGACATCGACACTGGCGACGCAAACAAGGTGATCGGCCTGGCGGCGGCGGCGCTGTTCTAAATTTAGGGAATAAGGGCCACTGTCTCTTGTGCGTCGTCGCCGACAATGTCGAGCAAATACCTTCCGATCTTATAATGCAGCTCCGAGCCGGACATGCGCTTGCCGATCAGGTGGGCGACGTCGGGCAACGCGCGTCGAGCGGCGCGGATCGGATTCGGCGTTTTGGCGTGCAGCATGGTGAGCGCGACGGTGTCACGGCGGCGTCGCCGGTGTGAGGGGCGGCCGGGGCGCGGACCCCGTGTGCGACTCCTCGACCCCCGGTCCCCGTTGCAGGGAAGCACCACTCACGGCCCAATGCACTTGGATCTCGGTGCCCTCCGGGATAGGGTTTGCTGACCATGGTGTGGAAGCAGGTGCTCAGTGTGTCGCTTGTTGCGAGCTTCGGGGTGGCCATTGTCGCTGCGAGCGGTTGCGGTAGAGACAAGCCTGCATCGCGAGGGTCGGGTACGGAGACCGCGACAGAACCCGAATCAGACGCTCGGGTTGGGACCGACGCCGGCGAAAACGAGGGCAGCGACGACGCGGACGTCGGAGCGTTCGATGTCGCCGATGACCTGGTCAGCGATGGGCTTGGCGGCGGCCCCCCGACCGGCACAGGGGGCGCGGCCGGGCAAGCGCTCGGGATGGGCGGTGCGGCATCTGGAGGAACCGGAGCAACCGGGAGCGGCGGATCTGTGGCCACCGGGGGTGCCGGAGAGACCACCACCACCGCGGCCGGGACGGGCGGCGCGAACGGCACGGGTGGATCGGTCGGTACGGGGGGTACGGTTGGTACGGGCGGCTTTGTCAGCACCGGCGGCATGGTCAGTACCGGTGGCTTCGTCGGTACGGGTGGCTCCACGGATACCGGTGGCTCCATCAACACGGGTGGCGTGTCCGCTACAGGCGGTGCGAGTTCTTCAGGTGGTGCAGTAGGCTCGGGCGGTTTTGACGGCACAGGCGGCGCTTCCGCTACGGGCGGCGTGACCGGATCCGGTGGCGCGATCGCGACGGGCGGTGCGATGGGTGGCGGAGGTTCCGATGGTACGGGCGTGGTCGGGGCCATGGGGGGCGGTATCGGTACCGGCGGTATCGGTACCGGCGGTATCGGTACCGGCGGTATCGGCAGCGGCGGCATGGGCCCTATGGACGGTGGAGCCGATTCGAATTCGGCTGACGCTTCGCCAACGCCTTGCGCTCCGGGCGCAATCCCCTCAATGCTGGCCCTGTGTAACGGCTATTGTTCGAGTGTTACCGCCGGGTGTGTTGGGAGCGACAGCCAGTTTCCGAGCTATCAGAATTGTGTCGACCAGTGCTCGCTGCCGACATGGTCTTGTGGAGCCAACGGTGATACCAGCGGGAACTCGCTTTGGTGTCGCGTCCCTCACGCCCTCTCCGCGAAGAACATGCGGAGCACCGCTCCTGTCGAGTGCCCATTGGCGGGTCCGACGAGCACCGTCTGTCGCTGAATCAGACTCCCCCGTCGCTGCTCCGACAGGCGGCGCGATCATCACCTTCCGGTTGACAGACTCCGGGCATTAGAACCGGCAAGCCCAGGTAGCAGAAATAGGCGCTTGGTCCAACGGCAGCTTGACACCGCAGAAGGGCCAGGATTTCGGAAGTGCATCGGCCGATCGCAAGGAGCGCTTCACAGTTCGCGAGACAATCGGGGTTGGCAACGCGGCAAGAAACTGCAGCCGTTACGTCACACGAACTCTGACAAGCCAGATGCTCGGCCGTAGCCGGGACAGTCCCGTCGTCCCCTGAGTCTTCTGATTCTTCCTCGGCATCGAAGGAACTGAAGTCGTTCGGCGCGTCCTCATCGCCTCCCTGACCAGCATCAGTGGTATCCGTTGCGGTCTTAGCGGAGATCGAGTCTCCGGAGTCCATGGGCTCAATCCGCGAGGCAGACCTCCCGCAGGCCCCCCCGAGGACAAAACCACAACACAGGCCGAAGATCAGGTGGCAGCGCTGCGACAAGAGGAGCTCCGAATCATTTGGGAATCACTTGGAGATCAATCGGAGGATCGTGCGGGTCAGATCTACTAAAGGCGCCCCCTGTCTCGTAAAAGAAGGTCAAGATAGCGGAGAACGTCGCTGGTGGTACCTGCACGGGAATTGCCATCTGCTGATTGAAAGTCGGGGTGGGGAGCAGGTAAGACTGGCTCGACCAAGACTCGTCAATGACGTCGAGTAGTACCCGAACCGCACCGGGAGTGTTGGAACGGCTCGGGATTCCTTCCAACAGTCCGCCGCCCGATGCCGTCACCGTCATCGTGCAGCCAGGACAACCCGCAACGCCGCCCGAATGCGGATTGACAAGGGAAAACAAATGGGTCGATGACGGGCCGAGCGGCATACCGCACGCGGGAACACGGCAAGGCACCGGCGCGGAAACGGGGGACGCCGGATTCTTGGGATTGGGCGTCGGCCAAACGGGACTTTCCGACGAGAGGGATCGATCGCAGTCGAGCTTGGCGGGGGGAACGGTCTGTTTCAGGGCTTCCGAGATAGCGCCACAGAGATACGCTCGGTGTACTTTCTGATTTGGACCTTCACAGGTTCCAAAATGTTCACCCATGCAAAACTCGGTGCGAGCCCTCTTGCTCCTCGAACCTCCGTCGAGCTCCACGCCGCCCTGGTAGACCAGCGCCATGACCCCAGCCGCATCCAGATCGGGACGAACAGACCACACGGCCGCAGCGATACCGCTAACGATGGCCGTCGACATGGAAGTCCCGGACATCGGGAAAGTGTAGGGAATTTTCTCGGATGGACCCGGAACCGAAACGTTCATGCCGAGCGCGGCCAGACGAGGCTGCGCCCATTGCCGATCAGCGAACATGCGCTGATCGGACGTATCAAGAGCCCCGACTGAATGAACGAGTGGTGCGTATCGATATCGCCGGTCAGCGGCGTGAGACGCTGGAGGAGCGGGGAGGCCAAACGCTTTGCAGCGTTCCTCACCTGGAGCGGGAAACTCCTCGAAGATGCCGGGACGCAAAGCACCTTCCGTGCCTGTTGGATTTCCGGCAGCCGCGACGATGAGAGCACCCATACAGGACGCGCGTTCGAGCAAGCTGATCACTCGGGCTTCGTTCTTGTCGCCCCTGTCGAGCTTGATTGGTTCCCACCCGAGGCTGAGGTTGATCACCAGATGACCTTTGTCCCGTTTCAAATCGTCAAGCGCGGCTCTGAGAGCATCGGCCAAGTGAAAGAAGGTCCCGCCATACCCTCCGTTCGCGAGATCCTCCTTGTACCCGCGGTCGCCGGCCTTGTCGGGGCTGACCAGGGGCAGCGCCAGATAGGGCCGGACTCGCTTTTTGCAGTCGGCCCCGTTCACGTCGCCACACATGAGGGTGCCGATGACGCGGCTCACCACTAATCCATGCAGGGATGTATCAGGAAGGTCGAGGGGCTTCGGAGTCGCGTCGACGACCGCTACTCGGACGGCTTCCTTTTTCGGGTTGAGGCGTGTCTGGAGGAGATTTCGCCACTGCGTTGGATCGATACCGATGGCCTGTTTCTGAAAGATGTGCGTCAGTGGGATCCACACCGATTTCGGCAGCGTCGGGATGTGGTCAGGACTGGGCTGGCTGCTGGCGATGATCGCACTGTCGGGAACAGCGCCGATGCGATCGAAATCCCTTCGCGTGGGAAGGGTGCGCTGATTTCGCCATTTGTAAACGCAGTACCCGGGAATTCCCGGTCCGAATTGCCGCGGCCGCAGTCCTGCGTCAGGGCCTGACTTTTGGTCGCTTGGGCGGACGGGTTTGACGACACCCTTTTGGTCCCGTGCGCGGGTACCCAAGCGGTCTGGATCCTGATCGTTTGGAGGGGCGACGTCCCCGGGCTTGTCGTCCTTGGGAGAATCGCCTTTTTCGTTCGAGTAGGAAGCCGGCGGGACAGCAACCCACTTATCTCGGTCCGCTTTCGGAACGCAAGTCTCGTCAGGATTCGCGTCGACGACGGCGAAGGGCGTGGCAAAAGGATCGAATATGACTGGCTGGCTGAGCCGGGCGGGGGGCGGCTCCACGTCGCCTTTTTTTTGCGCAGGGGGCTGTTCCGCGAACACCGACTTCAAACTGCATGCGGACATCAGGACCACCCCCAACATCGCGCATGCAACCATCATTTCGCCAAGCAGTCGTTTCATGACTCCCCCTCTCGATGTCTGTTTCACGGAACCAGCAACCGAAAACTTTCCCAACCAACGCCGCCTTGGTGCCCCAATGCAGCAACATCGCCTCTTCGAGAAAGAAGCGCAAGGGCCGCTGAACGAAATGCCGCAGGAACGCGCTCAGACAACGCCAGCGAACCTCTCGGGGCCGCGGACACCTGGCCGTTATGGGCCACCTCTTGGACCAAAGCGCCGTAAAACTCCCCAACGAAGGCCGCGGCGTCTTGGTCCCCCACGCGTCTCACGGGCGCGATCGCAACACGAGATCCGGCAGCCAAAAACGCCTGCGCCAGGCCCATGCTCGACCGACCACCTTCGATGGTCCCCGCGGCCTCGCAAGCAGGCAGAACGATCACCTCGGGCACCGAGGGCGACGTGAGAAGGTCGCCCAATTCGACGCGAGTCCCCCCTTCCAACAATAGTGCGCTCGAGAAGTCCCCCGATTGAGACACTTGGGCATGTCCGGCATAGTGCAAAAGTCGAGCGCCGGGCAAGGCGGCCAACAGCGCGTCGCGCGTCGCCGCCGGTCCGTCCAATCGCCGTACTTGCCAGCCGGTCAACACCCGCACCACCGCGTCTGACTCGGGGATCGCCGCTGGCAAATCACCGGTCGGGTTCGACACGACAAGAGCGGTCGCAGGCAGTTCGTTCGCGGGGCGTTGACGACCTTCCGTGCCAAGGTCGAGACCATGTTCGACCTCGACGAACGACAGAAGGGGCCGCCCACGCAACGAGACGGTTTGCCAGTCGAGACGATCGGCTGGCCCGTACAAGAGCAGACGAACGCGGTGTGCTGACGCTATTTGCGACCCGAACAGACCCAAGACGATTTCAGCCGCCGCCTGGGACGACAGATCGGCGTCGCTGATTCGTCGCACGATCACTTCGGAGGTCGTCACCGCGAATGCGAACCAGCCCCGGGGGCCCGGGGAGAAGGCCAGAAAGACTTCTCCAGGGCCGGGTTCAGCAAGCTTGAGCTCCTGAGGACTCTTGCCCTCAAGCAACAGCCCGTAGGCATCATCAAGAGCCGCCCGCGCCTTTTCAGCCTGAGCCTGCCGCTCCGATCGACGTCGGCCAATATCGGCCTGGGGAATCGTCCATTCATTCCCGGCGTCACGTTCGATCTCCGATCGAAGGTATTGGTAGCGCCCCACGGCTTCATCCCACTGCCTTCTCGATGCGAGCGACATACCCGCCAGACGATCCAGGCGCGCGGCGTGCGTGAGTTCGGATGCGCGCGCCAGCCTCGCGGCCCGTAGTGCCTCGCGAACCGAACCGCTATCCACCAGCGCTTCCACCAAGTACCGGACACCTTCGTCACGTCCGCTCAGAAAGCTGCCACGACCCTCCGCAAAAGGGACTCCGCGCAAGAACCTCTCAAGAAGATCCTGAGCGGCTCTGAGTCTGGAGACGGCAGCAGTCCTGCGACCGAGGGCCAGCAGGGCCCTCCCCGACCCAACCTCGGCACGAAAGGCCTCTTCCAGCAAGCCGAGCGACAAGGCCGCGGGAAGGTGACTGTCGAAGGTCGCCAGGGCGGCGGCAGGTTTCTTCTGTCGGAGGAGCCACCGGCCGAGGACCTCCTCCCTGCGACTGGCGCGCAGTACGTCTCGATCGACGGCCGCGAACTCGGGTTGCTGAATCAGGCGGCGTACACCGGCGTCGTCTCCCGACTTCAAGGCCTGCTCGACAGCGTATACAATCGCTTGCAGTCGCAAGTGTGGATTCGGACACTCCTGCGTTGCCTGCTCGGCGGCGTCTATTGCGGCGGCCTTCTTCTGCTCCCCGTCGGGCGAGGTCTGGAGCGCCTCATGTTCCATCCGCGCCCACGCCAGATTCAATGCCAAGGTCGCACGGGCGCACGGGTCGGTGGGCGTTGGCAGTCGCCCGAGGAGTGAGAGAGCCTCTTCGGTTCTGCCTATCCGTGTCAGAAGGCGCGCGATTTCCATGGTCGAGTCTTCGCCCAATTTTTTTAGCCCGAGCCTGCGCGCTGCCCGTTCCGCGCGGCGGTATCTCTCGAGAGCGGTCCGGATGTCGCCCGTATCCGCAGCCAGCAAGCCCGCGTGGTACTCGAGCCAGACCCGCCCCTCCGGGTATTGTTCGCCGGCGGTTGCCATCTCGGCCAATAGGGCCCGTGCGTCCACATAGCGTTGCCGCAAATGGACCAGTGCCCACAGTAACGCCGCGCCGTCCTTGACTACGTCGACAAGTCTTCCCTCTGTTTGGGCCGCGGATATCGAAGACCGGAACGCCGACTCAGCTCTATCGATCTTTCCCAGGGCGAGAGCCATTCGTCCGATGGCCGCATCTGTCGGACCTCGGTCTTCCGCGGGAACAGAGGCCCTCAGACGTTCCAGCATTCCCAGAGCGTCTTCGTATTTTCCGCTGCGACCGAGGGTCACTATCTCGTCGATCTGTTCATGGGCGTGCGCGGTACCTATTGCCAGAGACCAGCGAATCCCGCCGCCAGCGTCCTCCAGGCGAACTTGTCGAGCCCCTGCGGGAACGTTCAATGTCAACCGCGTGCCGGCGTCGACCTCCACCTTCGTTTGGTCGGCCACCCTTCCGTCTTCTGTAGCGATTGACCACCGGGAGTTGTCCGAATTGCCGACCCAGACCGTCAGTTTTCGCTGCCGATCGAGTTCGCAGACAGGACCAGTTCGAACGCCCGCGCACGGGCCCCACTCAACGATCAACGGATCACCGGGATACACGTCGGTCGGTCTTGCTCGGCGGGTTTCGGCGCGCCCGCACGCGACGGTCAGGCTCAGCATGGATAGCAGAATCAGATACGCACAACCGCCGACTTCCCTGACATCCCCAGTCGAGAAAACGAGCGTCGAACCTTCCATCTGGTCACCGCGGCGCCACCAAGCATCTGCTGCCTGAAGTGCGGAAGGTGTAACAGAACAGGTCGGAACAGTCCACGCGGCGAAAATGTCGGGAGGCCGCGCAGCCGTTGAGGAACGGGGCGTCGGGGGCCGAACCGAAGGCTGGCATTCCGTGAGTCAGGCCCGCGGCGGCCTACGGCACCGAAGCGCAGGTGAACACGCCGTTGGTTCCGTAACACCCGAGGTTCGGGTTGGCCGGGTCGGCGCTGCCGCAAGCCGCGACGCCGTCCGAACGCTGCTGTGTGACCGGGTTGCACGTGCGCACGCACGCGAGGATTGCGCCAGTGGGGTCGGGCCGGCACACGAATCCGGTCCCGCAACTGTCGGGCGCCGTCGTGCAGCCGCCCCCACCGCCGGCCCCGTCGGGCGCGCCGCCGTCGGTCACCGTCACGTTGATGCCGATGTTCAACGTGCCGATGCCGATGGTGACGGGCCCGCCGCTGGTCGAGAACTCGTAGGTCACCGTCGTGGTGCTGCCCGCCAGGATCTGGAACA
Source organism: Myxococcales bacterium (assembly GCA_003161835.1). GTDB lineage: Bacteria > Myxococcota_A > Polyangia > Fen-1088 > Fen-1088 > FEN-1088. Next base: position 8,353 of record PMNO01000032.1, read on the forward strand.
TGCGCGGGTTCGGCGACGTCAGCGTCGCCTCGACGACCTGCCCGGTGTCGGTCCGCTCGAGTGCCCACCCGTTCTCCAGGTTCACCGAGTACACGCCCACGGCGAGCGCCGTGGTAAGCGCCGTGCGGGTGGGGTCGGTCTCGGAGTCGAGTGTCGTTTGGGCGCCGTTCGGGAACTCGGTGATGACGAAGCGCGCGTTGCGGAGGCGGTAGGTGACGCCGCCGGCGCTGCCGGTGAGCGACAGGCGGATTTCGCCGTTGGGTCGGGGGGAAGGGTCGTTGCGGCAGGCCGACGAGGCGGCGGTGGCGGCGAGCAGGAGTGCGACGCAGAGGGTGCGCGCCGACTGCGCGTGGTTCGATGACATGACGGGAAGTTTCGAACCATGGACGAGCCATGTCAAACCGCGGCCGGGGCCCACAGGCCGACATCGCCGCCGCATCAAGCGCTCACGCGTCCGTCTGGCGCCGCACCTTCCGGTAGTCCCGCCAGAGGATCAACTTCCCCGCCGNNCGGTGGCCGACCCCCGCGCTTCGTGGGCTAGACCACGCTCGCGCGCGGCTTGCCCCGGTCCACGTTCCTGAACTGCGATCTGCCCGCGACGGTCGACCGTCTGATCGATCCCGAACGCTTCTTTCGATCCGTGTCGACGCCGATCGTCGTCCTTGACGAGGTCCATCAACTGGCCGACCCCAGTCGTGTCCTGAAGATCGCGGCGGATGAATTCCCGCGGCCGAAAATCCTGGCGACCGGATCCTCCACACTCGCCGCGACCCAAAAATTGCGAGACAGTCTTACGGGACGCAAACGTGCAGCGACGACCTTGTCCGACTCCGGCGCTTCGGTGACTGGCAGTCGCAGTCCTGGTTGTATATCTATAAGCGATACGCTATGGTTTCTTCATGTCTCGAGCACCTGCG
>PMNO01000073.1:0-1641 GCA_003161835.1 Myxococcales bacterium
ACCGCCGCCTCCGTCGACTGACGCGATGGAATGGCGATGGTCACGTCGCTGGTCTTGCACAACAGGATCGGCTTGAGGGTATCGTTCCCCGCGACGCAGTCCGGGAAGCCACCCAAGGGAATCCTGCCATCCGGCGTGAAGTCGGCCGAGCCCGTGGGTGGCACGGGCGCCAGGTTCACCAGCAACGCGTCCAGCGACGACATCGGCGTCGTGGTCGGCACCAGCTTGGGATTGACCGCGTCGCATACGCCATCGCCGTCGGTGTCGACGACCAAAGCGCGATTGGTGTCGTCCAGGACCAACAGCTCCACATGGGCCGCGTCCAGGCCCGCGAGCGGCGTGATATCCGCGCCGCCGGCCACGGGGGTGTTGCCTTCGTCCTCGACGCGCGCGCGCACATCGAACAGCTGCAACACGTAGTCCCCATCGTTCACGGCATCGCTGCCCAGCGGATCCAGCTCCCAGCTGCAGCGCCAGATTCCATTGACATAGTGCCGCATGCGCAAGTCCGCCGGCGGGTCCAGATCGCTCAACGGCGGGGTGTTGTCCACCGCCACCGTGTAGCCGATGTTCGACTGATTTCCTGGCAGATCCGAGGCTCGAAACGAGATCGTCGGATAGAGCACGGTGTTGCTCAGGCGGCGGGTGTCGAACAGATGCGAGAAGTGTTTGTGGTCATTGGGATCCTGATCGAGCTTCACCTCCAGCGCGGTGCCCCCGTGGGCCACCACCGCGACGACGGTGTTGGCATCCACCCCGGAGGCGTCGCTGATATCCGCTTCGAGCTTCGCGATACCCCCAACCAGGGCTCCCGTTGCCGGTTTCGCGTTCGTGATCGCGGGGCCGATGTCGTCGAAAGTGAAGCGCACCACCACGTGCCGGGCGGCGACGCCCGCGGCGTTGACGGCCCCGACGTCGAGCAACTGTTCGCCAGATAGAGGCGGCATGGAAATCGTTTCGGCGACCGCTGCCTGATAAAGGTTGCCCACGACCGTCAACGGTGCGATGGCGATGCTGGCAACGCTGACGCTGACCGTGGGCGGCGTTGCCGAGTACGGATCCGTGACCTGAATGCTGACGAAGATCGAGCCGCGTGCCGCCTGGTCCACCGTGGGGGCGATGACCTTGATGACGGGGCCCGCGTCCACCCGCACGCGTCGTTTGGTCGTCGCCGTCACTCCGGCCAGAGTCGTGGCCGTGACCCGCAGCTCGTAGGTGTCGGTGGTCAGCGACGATAGGTCGACCGGGGTGTCGCCGAAGGTGAGGAGCGTCGCAACGGACGACGACGCGGACCCCGAAGGTCCCGCGTCAGGACCCACGCCGCCAACGCCACCGCCACCTCCCGCGGCGCCATCGCCACCCATGCCTCCGCTGGCGCCACTACCCGCCGTCTTGCTGAGCTGAGCCAGCTTGGTCGAGGAAATCTTCGCCGGCGGCGCGCCAGTCGACCACACCTCGACATCCACCTGCTTGATATCATCGCCGCGTGCCGGGTCGGTCGTGACCAGGACATTCACCGCCGGGGTGAAACGCCGGGCGGCGACCTGAAGGCCATCCTCCACCGGATCCATCACATCCACGGTCACCGTGGTGGGGACCAGATCAGACGAGCCATCGACCGGTGCCGCGTCCGTCGCGTCC
>PMNO01000073.1:1672-2935 GCA_003161835.1 Myxococcales bacterium
ACGAAACAAGCCGCGACCACGACGTTCGGAAGGCCCGCCTGGGCCAATCGGGAGGGACGGGAGCGCATCTCTTGACGTATTTCGTCAAGACTGGTCCCGACCTTGAGTCAGACATCGAGGGCGCCTGTCCCCGGATGGTCTTTCCGCGGGCTCGGACCCCCAGAAAGTCCCAGAGCCGCTGCGGGGGGCATGTTATGACGCCCCCATGCCAAGCACGTGGGACCCCAAATCGCTGCCGCCGGATCAAGCTTTGGCCCGTTTGGCCGACGGAAACCGGCGATTTCTCGAACAGCGCGCGGTCAGCGGCAATCGCACCTTTCGCGCTGAGCTGGCCGATCAGGCGCAGCGCCCGTTCGCGATCGTGCTGGGGTGCTCGGATTCACGAACACCGGTAGAGATCCTGTTCGACGAAGGCTTCGGCGACCTATTCGTCGTGCGCATCGCGGGTCACGTGGTCGCGCCCTCGGTGGTGGGGTCGATAGAATTCGCTGCCTCGCAGTTCGGGACAAGATTGGTGGTGGTACTGGGACACACGCGCTGCGGCGCCATCGCGGCCACCGTCAAGGCCATCCAGTCCGGTGACGGGCCAGAATCCAAGAACATCCGCGCCATCACGGACCGCATCTCGCCCCACATCGAAGGATTCGTCCGGGCGTCGAATCCGGCGCAGGACGCGGTGCTGCTGCGGGAATCCATGCGCATCAACGTCCGCACCTCCGCCAACCACTTACGGCATGGCAGCCGCCTCCTCGAAGAGCTCGTGCTCACCAACCGGATCGCCATCGTGGGTGCGGAGTACGAACTCGAGACCGGTCAGGTTCACTTCTTCGACGGCGTGCCATTGCCTGCCCCCGCGTCAGCCGAGTAGCAATCCCCCTTTTGCAGGACTCTTCCGAAACCAAGCCGATGCAGCCCATCGGGCCGAAACGCGGTATTTCGCGCCTTTTGTTGGCCCACGGTGGAAGATTAGGTGCGAGATTAGTTGCAAAACTGTTGTATTTAGTCACATTGTTAGAGTCAGATGGCAGGCTGGATTTGTAGCTCAATTTTGCAACGCAGTTGCGGCCAGCTTGCGGAACCTCTGCCGTGCGGAGGCTTTGCGGGAACACTTGCCGGAACACTTGCNNCCAACTTCTTCCTGGCTTCGCTATCTGGTTTTGAAATTTTTTCCGCATTGGGAGCAGAACCCTGCCCCGCCCGCGGACGACACGTCTCTCCTCCGTCAATATCAACAGGTCCATCACAGAACAGGAAGTCACATGG
>PMNO01000041.1 GCA_003161835.1 Myxococcales bacterium
TTGTAACTCAGCACGAACTGCAGGCCTTTCGAACACGGGCACGCACCTTGTACGCGTGACCCACCCATTTCACCCGCTCAGCGGACGGCAGCTCGTCTGCGTCGGCGAGCGATACAACCGGTACGGGACGCGGCTCCTGCTGCGTTTGGACGACGACCACGTCTGGTCGGTGCCACGGCAGTGGACCGACATGGTCGCACCCGATCCAGACATCGTGATCGGCGAGGGTCGCTCGCTGCTCCGAGTTGCTGATCTGCTGGAACTTGCCGACCTCGTGTCACGGCTCGTCGAACAGGAGAGCGGGGCCGATCAGCGTAAGGGGAAATATGCCGCAGATGTAAGGCAAACTCTGCCGCCTGGCGGCCGGAGTTGTCGCAGGGCTAGCGCAACTAGCGTGGATATTGCGACTAGCGGAGCTGTGACTGTTCTTGACAGGCACGTCGGATGCGGCGTAGTTATGAATACGACAAATCGGGAGAATCCGTGCCAAAACGAGACTACCGGGCCGACTCCAAAACCGCGGCCCTCCTCGAGGAGGGCACGTTGAACCCGTCTCCCGAGAGGGTCAGCGATCCGAGGTTTCAGGCAGATGACTTCTTCGATCCGCGCGACCTCGTGCAGGTGAGGTACGAGATGTTGCGTCGCGTGTCAGTCGACGACGTGCCGGTCACGCAGGCAACCACCGAGTACGGTGTCTCTCGCCCGACCTTCTACCAGGCCAAGGCGAGCTTCGACGTGGCCGGGATTGCGGGCCTCGTGCCGAAGAAGAGGGGGCCCCGTGGGCCACACAAGCTCCAGGGCGAGATCCTAGCCTTCGTCGAGAAGCAGTTGATCGCAGGCGAGCCCATCCGAGCGCGCGAGCTGGCGAAGCTGGTCCGGCGGGAGTTTTCGGTGAAGGTCCACCCGCGGACGATCGAGCGCGCGCTCGGTGGAAAAAAAACGGCGCCGCGAGTGCCGGTCGCAGTATCGAGGAAGCCGCGGTTGCGGCGAAAATGACCGAGCAGTACGAGACGCTACGGGCAGCCGCTGGCGGCGACCGGCTCCCGCTGGAGGCGAGGAGCGGCCTCGCGCTGCTTCTTCGACGCGGCATGTGGGCGTGGGCCCGGGGTGCGGCCACCCCGAGGGAGACGCCAAAGCGGGCGGGGTCGTTACTGGCGAGCTCGACCGCCACCAACGATGAGCAGAGAGCAGTGGTTCGCCTTTTCGCAGCCATGGCGATGAAAGCCCCCAACAACCAGAGGACCCATGAACGAATCGCGTAAAGTCCAGTCCCATCACCTCGAACGTGACGCGTACTTGTACATCCGACAGTCGTCGATGAAGCAGGTGATCGAGAACATCGAGAGCACGAAACGGCAGTACGCGCTTCGGGGGCGCGCGACGGCGCTTGGCTGGGTCGAGGATCGGATCGTCGTGATCGACTCCGACCAGGGAGAGTCGGGTGCATCCGCGGCTTGGCGCGATGGATTTCGGCGGCTGGTGACGGACGTCGGACTCGGGCGCGCCGGGATCGTGATGGGGCTCGAGGTTTCGAGGCTCGCGAGGAACAACGCCGACTGGCATCGGCTGCTCGAGATATGCGCCTTGGCGAACACGCTGATCCTCGACGAGGACGGCGTGTACGATCCGACGAACTTCAACGACCGACTCCTTCTCGGCCTGAAGGGCGCGATGAGCGAAGCGGAGCTTCATGTTCTGAAGGCGAGACTCCGTGGCGGGATCCTGAACAAGGTCCGGCGTGGTGAGTACCGATGTGTCCTTCCCACTGGTCTCATCTACAACGAAAGCGGCGTCGTCCTGGATCCGGACGCGCAGGTGCGCGAAACGATCGCGCACTTCTTCGAGACGTTCGCGCGGGTCGGCTCGGCGCACCAGACGGTCAAGGCGTTTCGAGCCGAGGGTGTTCGCTTCCCCTCTCGCCTCCGCGCTCCGGCCGTCGGCGCGATGTTTCGTCCCCTCACGGCGTCGACCGCGATGCGGACCCTGCGCAACCCACGGTACGCAGGCGCCTATGCGTATGGCCAGCGTGTGTACGGCCGGACGGTCGACGGGAAGAAGACACTGCGAAAGCGCGCGTGCGACGAGTGGCTCGCCTGCATCCCCAACGCCCACCCTGGATACATCACCTGGGACCGATACCAGGAGAACCTCCGGCTGCTCGCGTCGAACGGCCACGGCTATGACGTCGCGCGCGCATCGCCGCCTCGCGAGGGCGTCGCGCTCCTGCAGGGACGCGCGGTCTGCGGCCGCTGCGGGCAGCACATGCGCGTGCGTTACAGGGAGGCGCGCGGCAAGCTCGAGTCCTGGTACGTCTGCGATCGCGCCACCGATTCCCGGGCCGAGCCGAACTGCCAGTCGCTGGCAGGCTCTCCGATCGACGAAGCGGTCGGGCTCTTGGTGGCCGGGAAGATGACGCCTGCCGCCGTCGAGTTGGCGCTCGAGATCCGCAGGGAGATCGAAGCTCGATACAACGAGGCGGATCAGCTTCGATACCGCGCGATCGAGAGGGCTCAGGTCGACGCCGACCTCGCCCAGCGCCGCTTCATGATGGTCGATCCGACCAACCGCCTCGTCGCCGATACGCTCGAGTCGGATTGGAACGAGAAGCTTCGTGCGCTGGCGAAAGCACGCGACGAACGCGAGCGCGCTCAAGTCGAGGATCGGATCGCCACCGATGGCGCGATCCGTGAGCGTCTCGTCGCGATGACAACGGATTTCATGCAGCTTTGGTCTGACCCGTCGACGCCGAACCGCGAACGGAAGCGAATGCTCGCCTATGTGATCGAGGACGCGACGCTCGTGAAGCAACCGGACGACGGGACCACGAAGATCCATGTCCGCTTTCGGGGCGGTCAAACGGCGACACTCACGACCGTGAACCCGAAGGCATCCTGGGAAAAGGTGAAGACGCCGACGGACATTGTCGAGCTCGTCGACCAGCTCCTCGACCGTCACATCTACGACGAGATCGCCGACGTCCTCAACGAGCGCGGACTCCGTCCCGGCGGGTCCGCATGGCCCGGGAAAGGTGGCGCCCGATTCACAGCGCTACGCGTGCAGTACATCGTGCACACCTATGGTCTCCGGTCGCGACTCGATCGACTGCGGGCCCGCGGGCTACTCACCAAGAAGGAGATCGCCGGTCGTCTCGGAATCCACGAGTCCACCCTTACAAGGTGGGTTGAGCACGGCATCATCAAGGCGCACGCGTACAATGGCCACGCGTGGCTCTACGAGGAGCCGTCCACCCATCCGACGAAGCATAGCAGCCGCTGGGATCCGCTCAGCGACCGAACGCCGGCGATCCACGTGTCACGCAGCCGGAACCAAGATCCTCAATCCCAATCGAAGGAGGTGTAGTGTGAAGACGGTTGGTTCATGAAGATGCACAG
>PMNO01000372.1:0-2511 GCA_003161835.1 Myxococcales bacterium
TCACGATAGTTCAGGTCATACGAAATCCGGGTGCCCGCGCGGCGCGCATGTTCCATGGCCTTACGGGCGACCACGGGCGTGGTGTCGGAAAGACCGCAAAATACCCCGCCTGTATGAAACCAGCGCACACCCTGCCCGGGCCTCTCGAACAGGTCCGCCCAGTCCACGTCCTCGGGCTGAATGCGGGCGATGGCCGTGTGGCCGCGATCGGAGCACCCGACGGCCCCGCGCGGTCCGAAGCCCCGCTCGGTGAAATTCAGGCCGTTGCGCCCCTCGCGGCCGACGCCGTCATACGCGACCCAACGCAAATACGATAGGTCGACGCCACCTTGAAGCATCAGATCCTCGACCAGGCGGCCGACGGGATTGTCGGCCAGTGCCGTGACTATGGCCGTCCTCAAGCCAAAACAGCGGCGCAACCCGCGCGCGACGTTGTATTCCCCGCCGCCTTCCCACGCCTGGAACGTGCGCGTGGTGTGGATGCGTCCCTGGCCCGGATCCAGGCGCAACATCACCTCGCCCAGGCTGACTTGATCGAATCGGCAGTCGACCACCGGCTTGATGATCATCTCGCTCATCGGGCCGCCCACCTCCTCCCTTTTGATCCGTGGTGCTGCATCAGCGTCCCATCCAGCCCCCATCGACCACCAAGACGTGTCCTTGCACGTAGTCGCTCGCGCGCGAACACAGGAACACCGCCGCACCCGCCAGATCGCTGGGTTCGCCCCAGCGGCCAGCGGGTATGCGCTCCACGATCTGTCGGTCTCGGCCGGGATCCGCCTGCAAAACGGCGGTCTGGGGGGTGCGAATGTAGCCCGGCGCGATCGCGTTCACGTTCACGCCCCGGCCAGCCCATTCGTTCGCCAGCGCCTTGGTCAGCTGCGCCAGCCCCCCTTTGGAGGCCGCGTACGCGGGCACCGTGATGCCCCCTTGAAAAGACAGCAGGGAGGCGATGTTGACGATCTTGCCTCGTCCCGCCGCCAGCATGCGTGCCCCCGCGGCTTGACAGAGGCGGAACACCGCCGACAGGTTGACCTCGATCACCGCGTCCCAATCGTCGGCCGTCGCCTCCAGCGCGGGAGCCCGGCGAATCATGCCCGCGTTGTTGATGAGCAGGTCGATTCGCCCGAAAGCAGACACGGTCGCGTTGACCAGCGCTCCGGGCGTCTCGCGTTCGCTCATGTCTCCCGTCAGGGCCAGCGTCTTGCGTCCCAGCGCCCGAACCCGATCACAGGTGGCGTCCGAGGAATGGCGGTGGCCCACGCACACCACGTCGGCGCCCGCCTGGGCCAAGGCTGTCGCGATCGCAGCGCCGATCCCGCTGGACGCGCCGGTGACCAGCGCGACCTGTCCGTGGAGGTCGAAGAGATCCAACGCCCGCGCTACTTCCGACTGGCCTCGAGGCCAGTGCCCGCGGTGTCGAATCCCGGCTGAACGTTGACGACCCCGAAGAGGCGATCTTGAACCTCGCGGCGCGCCGCCATCATCCAGATGAAATTGATCGAATGCCCGGGGGCCGCGACGTTGGGATGAAACCCCGCCGGCATCAGCACCGCGTCACCATCGCGAACGACGTTGACGAACTCCGGCTTGTCCGGCGCGGTGTACACCATCTGGATCCCGAAGGCCGGCGGCGGCATGTCGAAGTAAACATACACCTCCTCCAGCAGNNCCGGCGCGCACGTTCTCACCGATGATGATGTTCAGATCGCGCGAGGTCGAGGGTCCCCCGGCCTTGAACTTCAAGGTCGGGTCCTTGACCACGTCGGCATAGCGAACTACTTGCAGCGGGTACTCACCGGATACCTCGGCGGCGCATTCGACCAGATCGACCTCGGAGGAGGTGCTCACCTCGACCGCGCTGCCCCGGGGAATGTAGATGGCGTCGTGCAAGCCCAGATCGTGGGCCGTTCCGTTCACCGTGACCCGGCAAGTGCCGCGCATCGACAAGAGCGCCGTTTCGCGGCCCCCGGTCTCGAACGCGGCTCGAGGAACCGCGGCGTCCAGTCTGATCCGCCCGTAGTGCAGATGNNGCCGTCCCCGAGAAGATCAGTTTCTGTGGGTTCAAGGATACGCCCGGCGCCATCATGCGATTGTATACCCCGCGCCCAAGATGGTGTGCCCCCTAAAACACGTAGAGCGCCTGGCCGATGCCGCGGATGTTGTGCGGTTCGTTGCCGTCCAGGTAGCGCACGCGCATGTACTGGCCCGAGATGCCGAAGCGGACGGAGGGCGTGGCGTCCCACAGCAGCGTTCCTTCGCCGTACATCGTGGTGTCGGCCACGGTGCCGAGGAGATCGATCTCGGCGCCGCCACGTGGGAACAGCTTGCCGATGTTCTTCGAGTGCGCGTAGGTGGCGTTCACGGCCAGGATGAACCGGCCNNTATTCGGGCGGAGGGCTGGCCTGGGCGGGGTTGGGCAACGTGGGAAACCTGGCGCCGCCGCCCGTGACCATCACGTCGGCCATTCCCGTGCCCGTGACGAATGAACCGATCAGAGTCAGCTTGTTG
>PMNO01000372.1:2557-2847 GCA_003161835.1 Myxococcales bacterium
GCCTTGTTCGAGTTCTGGGCCGGCGGCGGCGTGAAGGCGTTGACCTTGAACTGACGCGAGATCCCCGAGACGCTGATCGACAGCGGCGACGCGAGCGTCACCGCGTTCCCAGGCGTCGTGATCCCCTTCCACCCGTTGACGCTGAGCCGGAGGGCCGCGGCAAAATCGGGGACCTGGGCATCGCGCTGGGCCGGACGTGCCGCCTCGACCGCGACGTCGACGCTGATCGGTCCGACGCCGAAGCTGCGTGAAAGTCTGAACTGGGTATTGCGTGACGTGATCTGGTTGGG
>PMNO01000372.1:2883-15257 GCA_003161835.1 Myxococcales bacterium
AGCGCCGAACGTTGGGGCGTCGAGCACGAGTCCCACGCGCGTGTTCCGCGTCGTGAACTGCGTCCGCCCCACCTTGCCTTCATAGGTGTCGGTGCGCGCGACCAGCGCCGGGCCCACGGACTCCTCGTAGCTGCGCGTGGTGTCGGCCAGGAAGTCGGACTGGAAGGTTCCAAAGAGCGTCACCCCCCAGGTGTTGGCTCCCTGGCCAAACGTGGCCTTGAGCGGCGTGCGCGCGAACTTCGCTGGTTCGCCGGCCGCGGCGGCGCTGGGGATCTCCGCCGGGGCAGGCGTCTCCTCCTGCGTCTTTTGCCGGCGTGGCGAGGCGCCGGGCGGCGTTGCCACGAAGGCCGGGGACGGCGCGGTGGATGTGGATGCCGGCGGCGCGAACGATGCTCCGGCCGGTTCCGCGCTCCCGGTCGACTGCGCGCGCGCGGAGGCGTCGAACAGGATGACGACCATGAGTGAGGTCGGAAGCCATTTCCAGGGAGCTGTGGGGATGGTGGGTCTATTCATTTGCGGCGGGCCTCCGAAGCCCCAGGGTTCCCATGGACGCCGGTCGATGGTCGCCCCAATGGGTTGTGTGGTCGGTTCACAACGGCTGTCAGGAGCGCGTTGAAGTGTCGCACTAGGGTTCGTCCAATCCGGTCCCGGTCCCGCTGCCCTTGCCCCCGGGAACGTAGTCGCAGCAGTACATCTTCGCCGGATAGCCCTCGTCGCTGACACCGTCGACGGGCGGCTCCGAGCACTTGATCCGCGGGAAGTAGTCCTGATCCGGCGTGTCACGTCCGTAGCACCCGAAAGCGAAGCGACCGGCGCTGCAGTTCGGAATGTTCTTGGCCGCACCAGGGCTGTAGACACATGAGCCACCGGGAAGCACCGGCGAAGGCGAGAAGCAGCAGTAGGTCTTGAAGGCGGGATTGGGAGCCGGCGTCGGCACTCCACAGACGAAGTAGTAGTAGTCCGCACGGCTCTCATTGGCGCCAAAGTCCTCGCCCCGGGGACGGAATCCTTCGGGGCAGACCCAACCCACCAGGCCCCCGGAGCAATCGTAGGCCCCTTTCGCCTGGGTGCATCCCGTCGGTCGCGGCGCGGCCTGGCAGCAGTAGTCGATGTATTGCCCCTCGCGAACCCCGTTGCCACAGGTGAGCCCCGGATTGTTCACTTCGGGACGGTTCGCGCCCCAGCACTGATACCCGTAACCCTCCGGGCAAATCGCGATCGGGTTGTAGGCACAATTGGCGGGATCCGACTCCGGCGTGCAGCAATAGTCACCCTGGCTCGATTGCGCGGCGCAGATCTGCCCGTAGGGGATGCCGTCCACGTAGGTGGCGTTGTCGTCGGGGCGGGCCCCCTCCGTGCAGGAGTAGCCGACGAGCCCCAGATCCACGCCAGCGGCGGCGTTTCCCGCCAGGACGGTGTTGCAGCTGAGCGCGGAGCTGGTCCGGCAGGTGCCGAGGCGAGCCGGCAACTCGANNAGCGGCGTGAATCCATCTCGATCTCTGGCGGGGTCGGAGATTGCGCCGTCAATGGAGCCGTTAATGCAGCCATCAATGGAGCCAGCCTGGCGGCGGGGTCGGCGCCGGCAGTTTGGGGAAGCGGCAAACCTTGGGCGTGCTGGCTCCGCTGCGCGTATCCGAGAGGATCTCCACGCCGCGCCCACTGGGCGTGAAGTTCACGTCACCGGGACCGAGATCGAACGTCGCGAATTCTGCGGCCATCGATGTGCTTGGGTTGATGTTGTCGAAGACGACATTGTCGAGCGTGACGTGGGGCCGCAGCGTCGCATTGAAGCCTTCCAGCGTCACCACCGCCGGCGTCAGCGCCTTGCAGGTGACGCCATGAATATTCCGGAACGTCAGGTTTCGGAAGTCGGGATAGCTCATGCCCGCGAACAGCGGGTTGTAGGCCGTGCTCACCAGGATTCCATTGACCATGTCGCGCATGCACACGTCTTCGTAGGTGATATTTTCGACCAGGCCGCCGCGACTCTCGTCGGACTTGACCCGGATGCCATTGAAGTCGGCGCCGTGCGCCTCGAAGCCGACGGCCCGTGAATCCGCGTCGATGGTCAGGTCGTAGACATGCACATTCCGTATTCCGCGATGGCTGACGCCGTCGGGTGACACGAAGCTGCCGTAGGTCTCGCTGCCGATCGACATGCCGTGGCCGGTGCCGAAGTGGTTGTGCGCGATGGTGAGGTTTTCGACCCAGTGGCCGCCCTTGACGGCGATGTGGTCGTCGCCCGTGCTGATCGTGCTGCAGGCAATGACCCCGCAGTACGCGATGTCGGTCGTTCCGGGGTCGACACCGTCGCTATTACGGGCCCAGCTGGGCGTCAGCTGATAGCCGTCGCTGTTGAACCATTTCGACGGTGTGAGCAAGGTGATCCCCCAGACGATGAACCCCTTTCCGTAGGGCTCGCTGTCGCAAACGCCGGCGCCCGTGCCCTCGGGCGGCGATGACGTTATCTTGACGTGGAACTTGGAGGCGTTGTGAAGGGTCAGGCCATAGAGGACGAAGCCCGTGGTTCCCTTCTTGAGGTTGATCATGTTGGGCTGGCCGATGCTGCCGTCGATCGCCCGGAGCGCATAGGACGCCTGCCACCACGAATAGCTCTTACCCAGGAGCGGCTCGCCGCCCTGACCATCGATGATTCCGCGCCCAACCAGAGCCGGGTGCGCACCCTGCACCGTGATGAACTCGAGGCAAGCACTCGAGTCGTTGACGCCGATCGCCCCGCAGTTGCCCGTTTGCTGGAAGAGGGCGGGATTGCGCGACTGGAACAGCGTCACGCCTTCGTCGATCCACAGCGTCTTGCCATCGACGTTGATGTTCGCCGACAGGAAGGCGTTCTTCTCTCCATCCGTGATCAACTTGACGACCGGGCAGGACTTGAAGGCATTGGCGATGCGGGCGGTATCGAGCGCCGCCATGGCTTCCGTGGGGTCGAGCGGCTCGGGAAGAACCTGACCGTCTGGCGGCGTGATCCGGCTGGCCCTGAGGATACAGTTCGGGTCGGTTGGGTCGGCGGGCAGCGTCGGTTCGGGAGGCAGCCGTGGATCACCNNGCCGTTTCCTTGTTGTCCGAGCAGGCGGCCCCGACGAGGAATGCGCCCGCCGCCGCCAACGGCAGCAAGCGTGTGACCATGGAGGGCATTTGATACGTCATGACTCGATGGGGGTTGTTCGGCAGCGTCGCGAGCGCCTCTCCTCGTGGGCCCGCTCGCCCCTCAACACCCCGAGCCGAGCGGACAAGGCCAGGCCGTATCGCTCGCGCAGCTCCAGGACCGGACCCCGGCGGTGTTCGGCTCCTGGCAGGAACACCAACCGGCCTTGGAAGCGCCGCTTGAATCCAGGTAAGCCCCGCCGGTGAGGCCTTGCATGCTGTTGCACAGCGTGCAGTGCGGCACATCGCAGGCCATCGACCCCTGGGGAGTCACCCCTGCCGGACAAGCGGTGTTCGCCGCGGTGGGAATCTTGTAGCACGCATAGTTCTTGAGGGGATCGAACGTGCAGCCCGACATCTCCGCGTACGCGCCGCTGGTCTGGCAGGTCTCCGATTTGACGCCGCTCTTCTCGGGGCCGCAGGTCTTGTAGCAGAGCTGCTGATCCGAGGGTGTGCATGCCGCTCCCTTGGCCACCGTCGCAGCGCAGGCGGGCTCTCCGAAAGCGGCGCTCCCTCCGCCAGCGCCCGTGCCGCCGCCGCCCGAGCTTCCGCCCGTCGTCGTGCCGGTGGCCCCGCCGGTGCTCGTACCGGCGGCCGCGCCACCCGAGCCGGCCTTGCTGGGGCTATTGCCTCCCCCGCAGCCCTGGAAGGCGAACAGCTGCGCCATGAGAGCCACGGCACCGAGCGATCGAACGAATGAGCGAATCCGCTTTGTCATTGAAACCTCTAATGTTTTCGTCAGTCTACGGCCAACGTACACCCGCATGCCGTCCGTCTGCTTCCTAGAGTGTCCGCACCGATTGCATAAGGCTCATGACCGTTTGAGAACCCAGGCCCACGCGGAGGCGGGCGAGGACGTGTCCGGCACGCCCTGCAACAGCAATCAANNCGTCCACTTGGCGATCCACGCGGGATAGCTCGTGCCCAGGATCGCGATCGGGTCCGTCACATACCAGGTGTATCCGCCGCGACGTTCGACCCCCACCTCGGCCAGGGAGAACACCTTGATCCCGTCGCGATCGCAGAAGAAGGGCGTGAACGGCGCCTCCACATTGTAGAACCGCGCCCACAGCGGCCCCGCGCTGGGATCTGCCACGATCCACGAATCGGATGCGCCCGCGTCGCTCGGTCCCTGCACATAGCGGGTGCCGAAGATTGTCACCGAGTCGTAAAACCGTACCGCCGCCTCGACCGCGTCGATGACGTCCTGTCTGGGCACGTCGGTCCGCGACAGATCCAGCGTCATCAAGAACGCCAACACCTGGGCGCCCTCCTTGCCACTTTGCGACGCCAGTTCATAAGCCCGGGCCGCGGCAGGCAGCAGCGTGACTTCGTCGTGCTGGGCGCACCACCCGGTCTTCTCGCCGTTGACCACGATTTGCGTCCGCAGCACGCAGTCCACACCCTTGTTCAAGGCGGCGGTGGCCTTGGCCGAAGTCTCGGCCGATACGAAGCTGAACAGCGGATTTTGATAGGCGATGTCGCGCATGATCTGCAGCACGTGGACCATGGCGTTGTCGTTGTACGTGATCCGCCGTGAATAGTCGTCCGGCTCGATGGGCCACACCTGGGGCCACCCGCCGTTGCTGGGATACTGCGCGTCGAACAGGTATTTCAGGCCGGCGTTGAATGAGGCGGCCATCCGTTGGCACGTGGGCCAGGAGCCCAGCATGTACGCGAGATAGCGAATCTGGGTGGTTGTCGCGCCGTTATCAATCATCGACTTGCCGTCCCTGGCGGCGCCGGTCGGATCGACGCCGAACCGATACGTCATGTCGATGTTCTTCGGCCAGCCGCCATCGCCGTTCTGATAGAAGAGGATGTTTTCGGCGACGTATGCCGCAGGAGCCGAGGCGTACCAGGTCTGCGCGTTCTTCAATCCGGACACCGTTGTCCAGGCGGACGTGCCTGCAGGACGCGCGGCGGGGGGAACCGGGCATCCCTCCCCGAAGTTCGCGTCGGTAAGTGCGTCCGGCGAGACTNNGCGGCGCTGGTCTTGGCGCGGCCGCAGGCGCCCAATCCAAGACCCAATCCAAGCGGAGACAGACACACCAAGAGCACCCAACTGGCAACGCGCATGAGGAATCTCCCAACGGGCAATCTGAGACCAATGGTCAACGGCGCCCGCGCCGAGCCCGCGCCTACCACCACTGGGATTGGCAATCCCACACGTACCAGCCGCTCGATGCCTGATAGTACCCGGGCTTCATGACGCACATGCAGGATTTGCCCGCGCCGTCGTTTCCCCAGGCCCATTGGGTGGTGCAGGCGCTGTTGTTGGTTGCGCTCGTCGCGGCGCCGGCGGCGCTGTTGGTCCCGGCGAACTTCGGCGCGGTCGCGGGGTCGGCCGGCAAGCCGCACCCGCCGCTGTCCATGTACTTGCCGGCGCTGCAGACGGCTTGCTTGAATCCGTACGAGCCAGGGGCGCAGCCCTTCAAGCAGGAATCGAATCCCGGGACGCATGCGGTGGCGGTGGCGCCCACCTTGACCGAGTTCGGCCCGGTGCACAGCACATCGGTTTGATAGGCACCCACCACCCGATCGACGAGCGCATGCGTATCGGTCCCCACGTACTTGCAGTTGGCGCTCGGCCCTTCGTCCGTCGCATTGGCCCCAATCGTGGTCTCGTTTTCGCTACCCGGCTGGTAGGTGCGACACAGGCTCGGGGTTCGATAGGCGCAAATGTTCGCCAGGGTCGCCGAGTCGTTGGTGCTGATGCCCGCCACCTGACCCACGCCGATGGCCACCACGCCATCGATCTTGACCGTGCGCTTGGCCGAGCTGCTGCAGCCCTGTCCACAGGACCGATACAGTTTTCCCGCGGTCTCCACGTAGATGTTGTTCAGGATCACGGTGCTGCCGTCACCGTTGTGCTGAATGGTCTTGTCGCGCGCCCCCTTGAAGCCGCTGTTTTGGATGGTCGCGGTTTTTCCCGCACCGCCGAGCATCGTGATGGCGTCGTCGCAAATATAGGGAAACCACACGTTGTCGATGGTGCAGGTGCCCGCGCAGTGAATTCCATCGCCGATCTTCGTGCCGAACACGATGTTCTTCACGGTTCCCCCGTCCGCGACTTCAATGAGCTCCGTCGTGCTGCTCTGATTTCCCGTCGAACAGTCGTTGAGCGTACCCTCGTGCAACGCCATCTTTCCGTCGTAGACGCCAGTCACGGTCATGGTCCCCGAGATGGTCACCGGCGAGCCAGTCGCCGTTGGCCATGTCTGAGCCTTGCATTTGCTCGAGACCGTCACCGCCGGTCCCGCGGCCCCTCCCGTGCCCAAGGTCCCTCCATTCCCAGTGGCGCCGCCCGTGCGCACGTTGGATCCGCCTGCCGCGGTTCCTCCGGCGGCGACGCCTCCCGTCGTACCGACGGACACGCCGCCTGTCCCCTTGCCAGCTCCGCCGCTGCCGACGCTGGAGCCACCCGTGCCGGGGTTCACGGCCCCTCCGGTTCCATTCGGGCCGCCACCACTGCCCGTCGCAAAGGAGCCTCCGCTGCCGCTGCCCGTGGCCCCTCCCGAAGAAGGGGAACCCGAACCGCCGCTTGCCACGGGTGCCCCGGTTTCAGCGGGGCTACACGCGCAGATCGCCAAACACGAAATCGCAGATATCAATCGGATCTTGGCCATTGTCGTCTCCGGCTCGTCGCAATTTGAGGCACCCGCCTGGTGCGATCGGTCGCTCGCGAACGAACAACTGCCGCGCACAACGCGCGGTCACGTCCCCTTTTGGGCCCTCACGTCGAAGAGTTACCGGAGAGGTGCGAAACAGCTCACCAGTCGGGCCGGCAGAGAAAACACCGCGCACGACCGCGCCGTGAGCCGTCCTGACCCCGCCGGGCGACTCATCCACGCAACCCGCATCGAGAGGCTGCTCTCGAAATACATTGCCGCCGACCAACGCTTCTCCCCGACCAACTCCTTGCCGACCTCGGCTCTGCGGCCCTGATTCATTCTGACTTCGGAGGACACGATGCTGACGCGATCTCTGGTTTTCACCGCCATGCTCTCCCTCGCCGTGGCACCTTTCGGCTGCTCTTCGTCGGGAGACGCGACGTCCTCGACGGGAGGGGCGGGACCCGGGTCAGGGGGCCACCCCGCGAATGGCACTGGCGGTAGCGTCGCCACCGGCACTGGCGGTACCGCAACCCCGGGAAGCGGCGGAGCGTCGACAGGAACGGGTGGCTCTTCATCGGGAACGGGCGGCGCTTCGACGGGAAGCGGCGGAACCGCTACCGGCTCTGGTGGATCGTCGCCAGGTTCCGGCGGGAAGCCGGCGGGAACAGGCGGAAAGGCGGGGTCAGCGGGCGGCGGAACGCCCGGGGGTGGCGGCTCCGGGACGGGCGGGGCCGTCGGCGGTGGCGGCAACAGCGGGCCCTGCGACATCTGGGTGGCGCCAACTGGATTGGACACGAATCCGGGAACCGAAGCCGCGCCGGTGCTGACACCCCAGCACGCGTACGATCTCGTCTGTCCGGCTCAAGCGGGCGCCGCCAACGGCGCGGTGTGCGCGGGAACTCTATCGACAATGTGCCTGAAGGCCGGCACCTACGCGCTCGCAACGCGAATCGAATTCAAGAAGACGCGCATGGGAACAGCCACGCGCATCATCACCATGATGGCGGACCCGGCCGCGGCGACAAAGCCGATCCTCGATTTCTCGACCCAACCGCGCCTGGCCTGCGGGGACAAGCCGGCCGACAAGAACATCTACGGCATCGACATGGGCGCCGACTGGTATCGCGTGAAGGGCATCGAGGTGAACGGCGCCAACGACACCGGCATTCTGGTGCAGGGCTCGCACGACTTCGTCGAGAACTGCGATGTTCACGACTCCGCGGACACGGGAATCAAGATCAGCTCCTCTTCGGGCTACACAGGCAGCGGCACATTCAACACGATCCTGAACTGCGATTCTCACCACAACAATGATCCCCAGTGCATGGGCGCCAATGCCGACGGGTTCGGCGCCAAGGAAGGAACCGGCGAAGGCAACCTGTTCGACGGTTGTCGGTCCTGGGACAACGCCGACGACGGGTGGGATTTCTACGGCTGGACGTCGCCCGTGACGGTGAAGAACTCCTGGGCATTCAACATGGGCGCCACGACCGCTGGCACCATGAGCAACGGCAACGGATTCAAGATGGGCGGCAATAGCGTGCCCGCCGCTCACGTCATGATGAATTGCTTCGGTTTCGACAACAACGGCAACGGCGGGCACAAGGCGGACTGGGGTTTCACCAACAACAGCAATCCGTCGACCATCACCTGTACGGGCTGCGGCGCCTGGAACAACATGGGCGGTGCATTTCAGAGCATCGCCCACACCGGCGACGTCATGTACACCAGCGTCACCGCGGCGAAGGCGGCCGCGGCCAAGCGCACGGCGACCGGAGCCTTGCCGGCCATATCGACGCTCTAGCTCGCCGCCCCATGCGTGCCGCCCTCCCGATGCGTATCTCCGTGGTTCTGCTGCTGGCGGGAATCACCGCGTGCCAGAGTGCCGCCCACCAGGTGACACCCGACGCGGCCCAGGTGGATCAGCAAGCGAACGACGCGCCCGCCGCCGCTGACACTGGTGGCGGCGATGTGCCGCCGGTGGCACCGGCCGACGGTGGCGCCAGTGGAGATGCGGCCATCGCGTGCGCTCCGGTTCCGACCGGGGGACCCACTGCCGCCGGTCTCGCCCCCGCCCAACTCGCGGGAGCCGTCGTGGCCTCCACGCCGACCCGACCCGAGCTTGCGCAAGACCTGGCCGACGGTCAGTACACCATCCGGAAGGCCCTCGCGCAGGGCGGAGGCATCACCGCGCCCGCCAACCCGGCCGCCGCGCCCACGTTCGCCCTGACCGACGATTGGGATCCCTCGAGCAACGGCATCGGCGATCCGGCCACGTTCACACCGATGTACACCGTCGCCGCGGACGGCACCGGGACCCATCCCACCATCGCCGCGGCCGTGAACGAAGCCATTTTTCTAGCCACCTGCAGCCGGGTCTACATCCGCCTCAAGGCGGGGACCTATCGGGAGCAGCTCACCATCCCAAGCAAGACGTCGGCGCCGCCGCTCACCCTCTACAGCACCGAAAGCGACGCCGCGAAGACCACGATCGTCTTCGATGGAGCGGCCTCCACGAAGGGCAACATGAGCGCATCGGCCACGCTGACAGTGAAGGCTCTGACGGGATTCCAGATGAAGAATCTGACCGTCGCGAACGACTACGTCGAGGGATCGGCGCCGGGCGCCGATCAGAGCGCAGTGGCCCTGCTGAACCAGGCCGATCGGGCGCAGTTCGAGAACGTGCGCGTTCTGGGCAACATCGCCAGCCTCTATCTGAAGTCGCTCGACGCCAACACGGTGGCGCGTTCCTATTTTCGCGATTCGTACGTCGCGGGCGATCAGGACTTCATCCTGGGACGCGGCACCGCGGTCTTCGATCACACCGAAATCCGGTACCTGACCGGACGTCAAGCGACCGGTGGTGCGATCACCAACCCGAGCACATCGATCTACAACGGCTACGGATTCCTGTTCGATAGCTGCTCGTTCACCGCCGAGGCGGGAGCGACCGGAATCTTCCTGGGCCACCAGTGGCAGGAGAGCGCCAACGTCGCGGCCGTGGGCAAGGTTCTCGTGCGGAATTCAACCCTGGCGGGCCACATCGCGGCCGAGCCTTGGTCCGCGCTCGGGGCCCGGGTCACCACGCCGAAGGCCCCGATGGGCACGGTCCCGATCATTGTGTACACGTCGGACGACTACTATCCCGCGGGGATGGGGCCGGTTCCCGCGCAGCCGTTCCTGGCCGAGTACGGCAATTCCGGTCCGGGCGCCCACCACTGACCTGACCCACCTGGCACGGGCCTAAGATTCCCCGCCTTTGGCGACGCCCCCAGGGGCCATCCACCGCGCGACCAAATCGGGATCGCAGCATTCCACACGGACCGTGGTGGCCCGGGGCCCGAGGCGCAGCAACGCGCCAAGGGTCGCGTCGAACGCCACGCCGCTCCAGGCGGAAATGGCCGCAGCCGCCCCGACCGGGAGTCGGGCCGCGTAGCTCGTGAAGCCACGGAGGTCCTTGAATTGATCCATCGCCAGCATCAAGGCTGGATCCTCCACCAGGCCTGGGGGAATCGGATCGGAGGCGACGAACGGATCGGCGCGAAATTGCCTGATCTGGTTGATCACGCGCGCGTGGTAGGCACCGTCTTCAATCAGCGACGTCAGAGCCCGCTGGTGCGGGTGGGTCCCCGCCAGGATCTGTTCGGCTTGCCGTTCCATGACCTCGGGGCCGTCGGGGAAGCCCCGCAGCAGCACGAGATCGTAGACCGGGTGGCGATGGAACGTTTGCAATACATGGTGAACGATCGTGTCGCGCGGCGAGAACAGCCCCGCCGGGTCCAGCACCGTCGCCGGCCCCGACAGAAACCGGCGCAGATTGTGGAACACCCAGGGGATGCCCTGGCTGCGGTAGAACATCTCGGTTTCCTTGATGGCGCCCAGGAACATCTGATCATGAGCCGCGACCAGAATCTGCGCCGTCGTCGGTATGACGTCGATGTGGCCGAGCGCGCTCAGGCGCTCGAGTCGCGCGCGCACCAACCCGGGACGCAAGAACGCCAGCAGTAGCTGCCCCAGCTGGGTCACGCGATCCCGTGTTTGGGCCCAGCCGCCCCACACATCGCGCAGCAAGCTCCAGCGCGATCTATGTCTCCACGCCGGGGGCGTCGCGCCCTGCATCGCGGCCATCGACGGGGGTGACGCGGTACTTTGGGTTTGCGTTTGGGTTTGCGTTTGACGATGCAACCCGGTAATTCCCGGCATCGTTTCTTTCATCGTGTCACACCCCAAGCATCCCCGCGGCGGGACGACGGCGCAACCCGCCCGAGGATCCTGCCCCCGGCGCGGCCGATGACTGCCCGCCCCGCCACCGGGCCTCTCGCCGCCGGCATCGCGGCGCTGCGGCGCTTTTTACGCCCCTTCGTGCTCATTCAATTGGCCGCCGTTGGGCTGGTGCTGGCGTACTACCAGAGCGCCACGGTGCGCGCGTTCTGCGGCACCTTGGCCGCGATCAAGATCGCGGGCGGCCTCCCCTTCGCGGCCTGGACCGCGTCCCTGGCGGGAGGAATCCTGCCCGAGGTCGCGAAGCTGGCCGGCGACCCACGCCGATTCACCGTGCGCGGACGGAGAGGCGAGATTCTTTTCAACCTGGCCTTCTTCGCGTTCAACGGCATGGTGATCGATCTCCTCTACCGCGGAGAAGCCAGGCTATTTGGCTTTGACGCCGCGGCCGCCACCGTCGCCAAGAAGGTGCTCTTCGATCAATTCGTCTTCACGCCGTTGTGGTTGCCGCTGATCATCGCGCTGTTCTCATGGCGTCGCGTGGGCTTCTCCCCGGCCGCCACCGTTGCCTTGCTGCGGATCCCGGGTTTCTATCGCACGCGGGTGGTGCCTCTGTTGCTGCCGGCCTGGTGCTTCTGGATCCCGATGGTCTCCATCATCTACGCGTTGCCTCTGCCCCTGCAATTTCTGCTCTTCGTCCTGGCGCTCGGGGCCTGGAGCCTGATCATGGTGTTCATCGCCAGTGCCGGCGCCGCGTCTGATACATTCGAAGGGCCGTGATAGACGATCCCCGCGTGCTTCCTCTGGCCACCCCGCGCGGCCAACCCTGCGCGCTGGACTTCGAGGGCAATCCTGTCCGGGCTTTCGAGGGTGAATCGATCGCCAGCGCGCTGTGGGCGGGTGGCATACGAACCCTGGCGCGTTCGACCAAGTTTCACCGTCCCCGGGGCGCGTTCTGCTTCGACGGACATTGCGGCTCCTGCTTCCTTCGGATCGACGGCCGGCCGAACGTGCGGGCGTGCATGACCCAAGCGCGCGCCGGGGTCCGGTGCGAGCGCCAGACCTCGTCCCCTGACGCCGAGGTGGACCTGCTCGCGGCGGCGGACTGGATGTTTCCCAACCAGATGGACCACCACACGCTGTTGACGGGCAACGGTGTGGCGAACCGATTGCTGGTCCGTCTTGTGCGACAGATGGGTGGTTCGGGTACTTTGCCGGACGTGCCGCCCGTGGCGGTGCCCCCGCCGCGGGACGAAATCGTGGACGTATGCATCGTCGGCGCGGGACCAGCGGGGTTGACCGCGGCCACCACCCTCGCGCGATTGGCCCCGCGCGCCGATGTGTTGGTGGTGGACGAGCAAGCCGAGCCCA
>PMNO01000372.1:15265-16043 GCA_003161835.1 Myxococcales bacterium
CGGGTGGCGGCGCGGCGGATTCTGTACGCGACGGGAGCGTACGACCAGAACTTCCCCTTCCAGGACAACGATCGACCAGGCGTGATATCCGCGCGCGCGTGCGGTCGCCTTGCGTTTCGCCATGGCATCCGTCCGGGGCGACGGATCGCGATCGTGGGGCCGTCCACATATGGCGACCGGCTGGCCGCGGGGCTCGTGGACGCGGGCCTGCGTCCGGAGCATGTGGAGCGCGTCGATCCGCGCGCCGATCACCCGGTCGCCGCTCGCGGGGCGACCACCCTGCGCGGCCTCATCGTGGCCGATGGCGCCGGCCGCGAACGTCGCCTTGCGGCCGATGTGATAGCCGTGGCCGCGACTCCCGCGCCCGCCTCGGAGCTACCGCGCCAGCATGGGGCGCACGTGCGGATGGACGAGGCGCGCGGAGGCTTCGCCGTGACGACGAACGAACGCTTTTCGACCACGGCGGAGCGCGTATTTTGCTGTGGCGACGTGACCGGATACGGGGGCCCCGCACTGGCGGAGCAAGCCGGAGCAGCGGCGGCCGCCGCGATCGCGCACACTCTGAACCAGGATCACACATGACCAAGATTTGCGCGGGTTCGAAGATCGCTGCCCAGACGACGATGCTGGCGATTGTCGCGAGCATGGCGGCCCTCGGGTGCGGCACGACGCAGCCCGTGCTCCCCGTCGCGGAGCCCACGACGACGATCTCGGCGCCCGATCCGCGGCTGCAACCAACCTTCGCGCCGGCTTCCGTGGCCACGCCCGCCGCTCGTCG
>PMNO01000632.1 GCA_003161835.1 Myxococcales bacterium
AATCGACACCTGCGCACCCTGCCTTTCGAGAAGGCGCTGGGCCACGAATAGATTCAACTCGTTGTCGTCGACAACCAGGATCCTCGCGCCCCGCAACGTCCCGCTCTCGATCGGGGGCTGGCGTGACGCCGCGCCGCCAGGTCGAACGTCAGCGGCCACGGCGAAGGAGACGATCACCGAGAAGGTGCTGCCCGTTCCCGGCGCGCTGGTCAGGGTCAGCTGGCCCGCCATCAGATCAACCAGCCGCTTCACGATCGATAGACCGAGGCCGGTGCCTCCGAAGCGCCGCGTGGTCGAGGCATCGGCTTGGGCAAACGGCACAAACAATCTTTTCTGGACGTCGGCCGGGATGCCGATGCCGCTGTCCAGGACCTCGAACCGCAAGGTGGCCGTCGATGGCGTCCCGCCTTGCCGTGACACCCGCAGGGTCACCCGTCCGTGTTCGGTGAACTTGATGGCGTTCGACAGCAGGTTGGTCAAGACTTGGTTCAGGCGCGTGGCGTCGCCCACCACACCAGCGGGTAGGTCGTCGGCGATCTCGGTCACGAAGGCGATGCGCTTCGCGTCGGCGTGCACGCGCATCACGTCCTGGAGGTTCGCGAGCAGCAGCCTGGGGTCGAAGGGCTCCCGCTCGAGGGTCAGCTCCCCGGCTTCGATCTTCGATATATCGAGGATGTCGTTGATGAGCGCGAGCAGGGACTTGCTGGCGAGGTTGATCTTCGACAGGAAGACCGCCTGCTCGGCGTCGAGCGTTGTCTCCGCGAGCAAGTGGGAGAGCCCGATCACCGCGTTCATCGGCGTGCGGATNNTGCGGATCTCATGGCTCATGTTGGCGAGGAACCGACTCTTGGCCACGTTCGCCCGCTCTGCGGTGAGAATGGCCTCGCGCAGTGATCGTTCGGATTGCTTCTGGCGGGTGACGTCGAGGGCCACACCCAGGTAGCCAAACAGCGCGCCGTCGTCGCCGATCATCGCCGTGACGACCAGGGATACCGTGACCGGGGTGCCATCTTTGCGGAAATAGGTCCACTCGCGGGGCTGGCGGAGTGCCAGCGGATGTGTGAAGGCCGCGCATCCCTCCACCAGCTCGCCTGACTGCGCGGTCAGCTCCTCGGCCCGGAGGCGAACCTCCTCCGGGTCGTGAATCAGCATCGGCGTGGCGCGATTGACCACCTCCTCGCTGCGATAACCCAGCAACAGCTCGGCTCCCTTGTTGAACACCCGGATCATCAGATTGGGGTCGGTGGCGATCAGCGAGACCTCGGACGCGGATCCCAGCACGGACTGCAACAGGGACGACGTCTCGACCAACTCCAGCTCCATCTTCTTGCGATCCGTGATGTCGAGGTTGACGCCCGTCATGCGCACGGCCATCCCCGCCGCGTCTCGAACCACGCGGGCAGACGCTTTCAGATGGCGCACCTGCCCGTCGGGCCAGACGATGCGAAACTCCATGTCGAACTCGCGCTCTCCCTCCATCGCCTGGCCGAGCTGGCGCTCGCAGCGCTCCCGATCGTCGGGATGCAGGCTGGTGGACCACAGATCGTACGGTTCGAGATCGCTCTTCGCCGAGCGGCCGTACAGGCGGTACATCCACTGGTCCCACTGGAGGGTATTCGCCACGCAATCGAACTCCCACACGCCGATACCTTCCCCGTCCGCCGCCAGGGAGAATCGCTCGGCGGTCTTCTGCAGCTCGGTCTTGGCGATCTTGGCTGCGGTGATGTCGAAGCGGATGGAGATGTATTTCTCGATGGTGCCGTCGGCGTCCGCGAAGGGGGCGATCATGCTGTCGACCCAGTACAGGGAGCCATCCTTGGCCCGGTTGCAGATCTCCCCCCGCCAGGGTTGCCCGGAGGCGATCGTGCGCCACATCCCGGCCCAGAAGGCGCGATCGTGCACGCCCGAGTTGATCACCTTGTGGGTCTTTCCCAGCAGCTCGTCGCGGCTGAACCCCGAGATCCGGCAAAACTGCTGGTTGGCGTCGGTGATGCGGCCCCGCGCGTCCGTGACCGACACGATCGCGTGCTGATGAATCGTGCGCAGCAACGCCTCGTTTTCGCGCAGGGCCGCGGCCAAGCGCTGCTCGTCCAGGGTGTGCTGAGTGACGTCGTAGGCGATGAGGTAGAAACCCCGCACCTTGTCTGCCACCCGGTCTGGCAAGTAGTGCACCACCATGTGCCGACCTTCGCGCCCGTCGATGGGGGGCAGCGTGAGCTCGAAGGTCCGGGCTTCGCCGCGGAGGGCAGCCTCCATGCGCGGGATGCTGTCGGCGGCGAATCGTCCCCCCAGGAGATCGCGCACGTGGACGCCGGGCATGGTCGTCGGATCCAGGCCAAACCACGCTTGGTGAGCGTTGTTGGCAAACCGATTGCGCAGGTCGCGATCCCAGTAGCTGATCACCGACGGCACGGCGTCCAGGATGCTGCGTAGATCCCGCTCGGCCGTCTCTAAGGACTCGGTTCGCTCCCGTACCTGCTGCTCGAGCGTCGCGTTCAGGTCCTTCAGCTGGTGCTCGGCCCGCTTGGAGGTGCTGATGTCGCGGAGTGTCTTGCAGAAACCGAAGAGATGGCCGCTCGCCCCCACAATGGGCGCGGCCGCTACCGAGACGTCCAGCAGTGTGCCGTCTGCCCGCATCCGGGTGGTGTCGAACGAAAACACGGATTCGCCGCGGGCGATCCTGGCTCGAATCGCCTCGTCCTCCGCGACGCGAGCCGGGGGCAGCAACAGCGCGGCGGCCATTTTCCCCAGTGCCTCGGCCGCCGCATAGCCGAACATCTTCTCGGCTCCCCGGTTCCAGTCGGTGATCCGCCCGTCAAGCCCCTCGCCGACGATGGCGTCGCTAGAGCTGTCGACGATGGCCGCGCGCCGGATCTTCTCGAGGCGCACCTGACGAGCACGGCCCCGGCTCTGCGCCAACATGAAGACCAAGACCGCCAGCAAGCAGGCGATCCCGACGCCGGCCAGGGCCAGGGTCCGAGGCTCGCCCAGATCGAGATCGCTCACGAACCCGGGCGCCGCGTGAATCTGCGCCTCCCAGGTCCGACCGTTCACCGAAACCACCATCCGCGGTCCAATCCTAGGGAAGCAGCCACAGAATCACCGGGAGAGTGGAAGAAGACGCCCAGCTCGGGCCGCGCCAGATCGCGCAAGCTCAGCACCAGCTGTCCCCCGAAGCTGGAATCGGCCAGGCGTCACTGTGAGCCGGTCACGCCGACTCCCGAAGCACGGAATCGTCGAAGCGGGTCGATGGTCGGGTCAATGATCGGATCATGGACCCAGCGACCGGTGTCCTCGTCCAGGGGGCACGTGAAGAAAGCCCGGTTGCGGCCGCCACGCTTGGCCCGGTAAAGGGCCTGGTCAGCCGCGGCGACCAGGCCTTCAGGTGCGATACTGAGGCCGGGATCGCGGCTGAACCGGTGCCGGGCACCGTCCTGCTCCCCATGAGGATCGCAGGCCACGCCCACGCCCACGCTGACGGTCACGATGCCGAGAGGCTCGGAGTCCTCGTTTGAAATAGCCCGCGCCCGCAGGACATGAAGAATTCGGCGCGCCACTTGGGCGGCTCCCTCGGACGGCGTGTCGGGCAGGATGATGCCGAACTCTTCCCCCCCGACGCGGGCCACCACGTCAGTTGCGCGCGGGCAGGAATGGGCCAGAAGTTCTGCGACGGACCGCAGGCAGGAATCGCCCGCCGGATGTCCATACCGGTCATTGAACAGCTTGAAGTGATCAATATCGACCATCAAAAGCGCGAGCGGATGGCCCGAGCGCAGGGACCGTCTACACTCGACGGCCAGAACCTCGTCAAAGCGGCGCCGGTTGGCCAAGCCGGTCAGGGCGTCCGTGACCGCGCTCTGGCGGAGCTGGTCGGCCATGGCCTTGAAATGCAGTTGGGCCTTCACGCGGGCCACGACCAAGGGCGGACTGACCGGTTTGCCAATGAAGTCGGCGGCCCCCACCGCGAAGCCGGCCACCTCGAAGGCCTCTTCACGGTGCGAGGTCACGAAGATGGTGGGGATCCCTGTCAGTACCGGATCGGCCTTTAGCTCCGCCATGACCTCAAGGCCACTCATTCCCGGCATCTCGCCATCGAGCAAGATGACGTCCGGGATCACCGAGCGGGCCATTTCCAGGGCGTCGACGCCGTTGGTGGCGATGCGAATCTCCCCGAGACCGGCAAGGATCCGACGGAGCAGCTGGATAGTGACCGGATCGTCGTCTACCAGTAGAATCTTCGCCGTCATTTGGTTCCTCGTGTCGCGCCGCCGCCGTGCCAGTGGACTGGTATCCCGTAGCAACGGCTGATGCCACCTTTTCTTGAGACAGCCGCAACCGACGCTTCGCGCCGGCGGTGAAGGGGAGCGGGGACGAGCGAGCCTGAACCTGCTCGAGGCTGACCAGGGATTCCTGCGGGCAAAGCGGTACCTGATCCACTATCACGGCGAGCGGAACCATCAGGGACGCGCAAACTTGTTGGTAACGGCGCAGAGGGCAGCGGGGCTGCGTGGGGCCTTCAGGCCGATTCTAGTTCAGACGTTCTGCGCTCCACGATCGTGCGGAGGCGCTTCGACGGCACCTTGCGCGTCCAGTTCCTCACCATCCCGAAGTCGAAGCCGTCGGGCAGCTCGACCCGTCTGGCCGATTCCGAACTCGCTTCGCCCGGGTTAGAGGTTGCCGCGCCGGGTAAGGTGACGTCGCGCCCTCGTCCCCTGCGCTTCCCCTGCGCTTGACCGCCCGACGGCGACCTGTGTCTCCTCAGCGCACGCAACGCACATATTCCGTATCCGTCACGGCGTTGTGGTTCGTGTTGCCGTTGAAGAATTGGACGGTCCAAGAGTTGGACGTGTTTGAGGCATATAGCGTCGAAGACCAGAAAAAATCTGCCGGTGTTGACGAAAATGCGCTCGCGTCGATTGTCGGGCCGGGCGGCGCCACCGAATCGTCGATCAACGTCTGCAGCTCCTTGATCGCGGGCAGCCGCCAGCCACTGCCAGGCAGTGCCGCCACGTTGCCCCCGCAATAGGTCACGGCGTTCGCGTAGGTGTACCTGGTGGTCGACACTGTCTGCTGCCAGTTCAAACCTGTCTTGCTGTCGTGGACCACGCCGGCCGAGGGCGTGAAACGTCCCGCGGGCGCGCTAGCGCGCGCGGGCACGGCAACCAGCAGCGCGAACAAGGCGGCGGAGGCTACGAAACGTTCAGCGGGCAAGGTCATGGGGTCCCCTTGGGCTTCGGATCATCGGGCAAAGGACGTACGAAAACATACGCGAGCCGGCGCCGCTTCGCATTGTCGCAGGTCTCTGGATGCTCGCCCCACAGGCGCTCTCGCCCGGAGCGCGGAAGGGCCTCGCCCCGCCCGCGGGCCCATCCCGGGAGACACGAGGCGTGCTCAGTTCGTGCTCAAGAACAACGTCTCCGGCGGGCAAAGCTCGCCTTGGTTCGCTGGTCTCCCTACCGTGAAACGTCACGAGAACCAAAATGTCCCATCCTCAGCGCACGCAACGAACATAGAACGGATACGTCGCCATGTAATCCCTCGAGTTGCCGTCGTAGAAGTCGACGAACCAAGCGTTGTACTGGCTTCCAGCAAGTGATGTCGATGACCAGTAGGCGTTTGAAACAACGCTCGCGAACACCGGGCCTATGCTCGGACTCGACCGTCCGTAGTCGACGATTGAGAGCAGCTCGATCTTCGTGGGCAGACGCCAGTCGTGGTGTCCGCCCGTCGTCAGCATCGTCGCGCAATACGTCACCGCCGCCGGCTGGGTCATGGTCGTGGTCGTGGGCGGAGACTGCCACATGAGGCCCGTGACATGGTCGGTGACCGTGCCGTCGCCGTTGTCAGTGTAGGCGCTGGGGGACACGGACGGCGGGACGGGCCACTCGGCCCAGCTGGGGTCGGCGCACGCAGCCGGCGCGAGGCGCTCGCACACGGTACCAGCGCCGCAGACCGACAGGGAGCCCGCCGCCTGGTAGAAGCAGCTTCCGTCGGCGGCGCACGTCGCCAGCGAGGTGGAGGTCGCGCAGGAGGTGCCGGCCGCCGTGCACACGGGATCCACGACGCACGCGCAGGCGGAGCCGGAGCACGTCTGGCGGGTTGGACAGGCCTTCGCCGCGCCCCACTGACCGCTGGCACAGGTTTGCAAATTGGCGCCCGAGCATTGCGTGGCGTTGCCCAGACAAGCGGCGGTCATGCCGCCGGTGCCCGCGCCAGTGCCGGCGCCGCCCGTACCAATGCCGCCCGTGCCGCGTCCGCCGAACCCGGCGCCCCCTGTGCCGACTACGCCTCCCGGACCTCCGGTCGCGCTCGCGCCCCCGGTGCCCGTAGCCCCTCCGCCCGCCTCGCCATCAGAGCCGCCCGCGCCGCCACCAACCGGCGTCCCGCCCCCCCTTG
>PMNO01000113.1:0-589 GCA_003161835.1 Myxococcales bacterium
GCCTCCGCGTATGCCGCCGTGATTCCCCGCTTCGTCGGGGCGGCCGTGCGCGGAGAGCCGGTGGTGATCTACGGTGATGGAACGCAGTCGCGCGATTTCTGTTTCATCGACGACGTGGTGGCGGCCAACCTCCTGGCCGCCGAGGCGCCCGGTGCGGCCGGCGGTTTGTTCAACATCGCCTGCGGCCAGGCGCTTTCGCTGAACGAGGTGCTGGGTCATCTGGAGACCATCGTGGGTCATACGGTCGGGCGGAGGCACGAACCAGCCCGGGTCGGCGATGTTCGGCATTCGCTGGCGGACATCTCGTCCGCGCGCGCGATCCTGGGCTACGAGCCCACCACCACCTTCGCGACGGGACTTCGACAGACCGTGGAATGGTTCCGCCGGTCGCCGCCCGGCTAGAATTCCGGCGTGTCACGGGACCGCGGAATCGCGCGGCCGCCCGATTCGCGTATTCTACGTTCCTCATGCACGTCACAATCGTCATCCCTTGCTACAACGAGGCCGAGACCATCCCCCGGCTGGTCGCCGCGTTGGACACCACCTGTGCGACTCTGCGTGGCATGGGCCGGGAAACGGAGGTCATCCT
>PMNO01000113.1:673-8497 GCA_003161835.1 Myxococcales bacterium
TGGATCGCCAACTGGGTCATCGCCCGCGTTTCGGGCGTCGAGCTGCACGACTACGGTTGCACGTTGAAGGCCTACCGGCGTGAGTTCCTCGACGAGGTGCACCTGTACGGGGAGATGCACCGCTTCATTCCCATCTACGCCAAGTGGGCCGGCGCGCGGGTCACCGAGATGGTGGTTACCCACCACCCGCGCCGCGAAGGGCAATCGAAGTACGGTCTCATGCGGACCTTCAAGGTGCTGCTCGATCTGATCACGGTGAAGTTCCTCGGGGATTACTCCACCAAGCCTCTGTATTTTTTNNATTCGCACGTATCACGAGTCGCAATCCAAGGCGACCTACCTGGTGGCCGAGGTCGTGAACTTCGAGGCTGCGCGGTTGCAGAAGTCCGGGGTCGCGGTCGCCGGCACCGGCGGGGCCTAGCCGGAGCGGCGCGAACGATGTGCGGCATAGCGGGGATCATCGATCCGACAGGGGCACCGATCGACGGCGATCTCCTGCGGCGGATGACGCGCACCTTGGCGCCCCGCGGGCCCGACGGCGAAGGCTACTGGTTCGCGCCCGGCGTGGGCCTGGGGCACCGGCGGCTCTCCATCATCGATCTCAGCGCNNTTGGGTCACAGGTTTCATTCGCGCTCCGACACCGAGGTCCTGGTGCACGGATACGAGGAGTGGGGCGATGGCCTGCTCGACCGCATCGACGGGATGTTCGCGTTCGCGATCTGGGATGGCCGCCGGCGCCGGTTGTTCGCGGCGCGCGATCGCATGGGCAAGAAGCCTTTTTACTGGGCCAGCATCCCGCGCGATGGCGGCCGGGGCCCGCTGTTCGTATTCGCGTCCGAGCTGAAGGGCTTGCTGCCCGTGCCGGGGCTCGATCGTTCGGTGGACATCGAGGCCCTGCGTCGCTACCTGATGTTCGAATACGTGCCGGCACCCCGGGCGATCATCCAAGGAGCCCGGAAGATGGGCGCGGCCGAGTGCCTGTCCCTGGAGCTGGGCGCCCCCGGGGCCGGTGGCGCGGGAACGGGTGCGCCCGCCGCCCCGGTGATTCGTCGCTACTGGAACCTGCCTTTCCCCGACACCCACGCGCCCAGGAGCGAGGACCAAGCCGCCGAGGAGCTGCGGATGTTGCTCGGCCGCGCGGTCAAGCGCCGCCTGGTCTCCGACGTTCCCCTGGGCGTCTTCCTGTCGGGTGGGCTCGACTCGTCCACGGTCGTGGCCCTGATGGCGGCGGCGGGGGGACACGGCGGAATCAAGAGTTTCTCGATCGGGTTTTCGGACGCCAGCTTCGATGAAACCAGCCACGCCCGCGCCGTCGCCCAACGGTTCGGGACCGAACACCACGAGGACCGGCTGACTCCCGCCGCCTTGCTGGGCATTCTGCCCGAGGTGATGCGATTTCTGGATGAGCCGCTGGCGGATGCCTCGGTCATCCCGACTTANNACGTTCAAGGCCGAAAAGCTGGCGCGTGATTTCCACGATTGGTTGCCGCGCCCCATCGGTCAGCTCGGTGCCGCGATGTCTCGGCGGGCGGCGTCGCTGCTGCCGGCCGGCACGGACTACTTCAGTCTGGATTTCAAGGTCAATCAGTTTCTGCGCGGGGTGTCGGCGACGGGGCCGCGCCGCCACCAGATGTGGATGTCCAGCTTCCTTCCCGACGAGCAAGATGCGTTGCTCTCTCCCGCCGTTCGCGGACGGGCGGACGGGGATGATCTTCTCGACGACGTCGAATCAGGCCCCGACGCGGTGTCCTCCGCGCGCGATTCGTGGGACGTGCTCATGAACTACTACTGCCGGTTCTATCTGGCGGGTGATATCAACGTGAAGGTCGATCGGGCGGCGGGCGCGGTCGGGTTGGAGGCCCGCGCGCCCTTCCTGGACACGGACGTGGTGAATTTCGCCTGCCGACTTCCTCCGGAACTGCGCATGCACGGCACCACGACCAAGCGCATCTTGAAAACGGCGATGCGCGGGATCCTGCCCGACGACATTCTGGATCGCCCGAAGCAGGGATTCGGCGTCCCGGTGGCGCGCTGGATGAAGGAGGATCTGCTGCCGATGCTGCGCGAGGAGCTTCACCCGGACAAGATTCGCCGCGAGGGGTTCTTCGCCCCCGCCGAGGTCACGCGCATCCTGGATGAGCATGTCGCTGGCCGNNCGTGAAACCGGTCGCGCTGGATGTCTGGGCGCGCCGCCGGGTCGTCCCGCGGGTGGCGGTTCCGGCCCAGGATCTGCTCCTGCACCACGCGCCCATCGCCGGCGACTTGCAGGCCGCCGCGCTGCGCGTCCTGGCGTCGGGCCGCTACATCCTGCCCGCGTCGCCGTCGCCTTCCGCGCCTTCCTCGTCGTCGCCGCTGTCGGAAGTGCGCGCCTTCGAGGACGAAGCGGCGCACGCCCTCGGTGTCGCGCACGCCGTGGGGGTGTCATCGGGAACGGACGCGCTCCTGGCCATGCTGATGGCCGCGCGGGTCGGTGCCGGGGATGAAGTCATCACCACGCCGTTCTCGTTCATCGCGTCCGCGGCCGCCATCGCGCGCCTCGGAGCCCGGCCCGTCTTCGTCGACATCGATCCCGCAACCCTGACCCTGGATCCGGAGAAGGCCGCCGCCCGGATTGGCCCGCGCACCAAGGCGGTGTTGATCGTCCACCTGTTCGGCCGCGCGGCACGAACCGAAGCGCTGGCGTCGGCGTGCGTGGCGCGCCATATCCCCCTGTTCGAGGACGCCGCGCAAGCGATCGGCGCCGTGGACCCCGCGGGACGGCGCGCCGGGACCATCGGGTCGGCGGCGGCCCTGTCGTTCTTCCCGACCAAGAACCTGGGCGGGTTTGGCGACGGCGGCATGGTGATCACCGACGATCCGGCGCTGGCCGCGGCTGTTCGCCTGCTGCGGACGCACGGCGCCACGGCGAAATTTCATCACACGACGATTGGCGGCAACTTTCGCCTGGACGAGCTGCAAGCAGCCCTCTTGCGCGTCAAGCTGCCCCATCTGTCCGCCTGGACCCAGGCCCGGCGTCGGGTGGCCGCCTCGTACCTGGAGGCGCTGCGTGACCTGCCGCTCGGTCTGCCGCCGGCGGACGCGGGCTGCGTCTGGAACCAATTCGTCGTGCGCACCCCCGACGGTTGTCGCGACGATCTAGCCGCGCACCTCGCGGACCAAGGCATCTCCACCGCCGTCTATTACCCCATCCCCCTTCATTTGCAGCCGTGTTTCGCGGCGCTCGGACACCGGCCGGGAGATTTTCCGGTAGCCGAGCAGGCCGCGTCCGAGGTCCTGGCGCTGCCGCTCTATCCCGAGCTCACCGATGATCAGATTGGCGCCGTGGTCGATGCGGTTCGCGGGTTCTTCGCGCGGGTGCGCTTCAGCGCGTCTTGATTCCAAAGAACGACGCGATTCGGGAAAGCAATTGTTGCGGCTCCTCGGTATCGGGGGCGCGCGCCGCCTCCGGCGACGTCCCCAAGGCCACTTGCCGCTTCGACAGGATCTCGCTGATGGTCGCGGCCAGATCGGGCTTGGACTCCAGGATCTCCTGGAACGCATCCTTGGACACCACGTAACACTGAACATCCGTGCGCGCCACGATGGTGGCCGAACGGGATGCGCCCGTCATGAGCGACATTTCTCCGAAAAACTGTCCCGCCGACAGCGTGGCCACATCGCGCTGAACCCCGTGCGCGGCAACCCGCACCGCCACCTCGCCCGACCGCACGACGTACAGCGAATCACCCGGTTCCCCCTGGCGCAGGATCACCTCGTTCGGGCCGAACAACACCAGGCGCAGCCGCCGAGCCAGTCGATCAATCTTCTCGGCGTCGAGCACGCGAAAGACATCGACCCGCGATAGGGCGTCGACACGTCGGGCGTAGTCCTCGTCCAGTTTGCGCTGGGCGCGGTCCTCGTTCATCTCGGTCACGTGGATATTGCGCGAGGGGAATGGGATCTCCATGCCCGCGCGGTGCAGGGCGTACCACACAAGGCTGCGCACCTCCGCGTCCATGGAATCGTCGCGCTGGAAGTCGTCGATCCAGTAGCGGATCGCATAGGTGACGGAATCCTCCTTGAACTCCCACAGGAGGCAGTCGGGCGCTGGGTCGGGCCGGATGTGGGCGACGGCTCGGACGGCTTCCAGCACGACCTCGCGCACGTGGGCCGGGGGGTGGCGAAAGTGCATGCGCAGAAAAATCCACTGTCGATGCGCCGTGGTGGGTCGGCTGAAATTGGTCAGCACCGCGCGCGCCACCAGCCCATTGGGGACGAGGAGCAAGTCGCCGTTCTTGGTCACGAGGCTGGTCACCCGCCAGCGCACTTCGCGGATGCGTCCGGTGATCTTCTCGTCGATCCGGATCCAATCGCCCACGTCGAAATCCCGCTCAACCTGGAGGGCCAATCCGGCCATCACGTTGCCCAAGGTCTCTTGCAAGGCCAGACCGATCACGGCGGTGGTCAGCACCGAGGCGGTGAAGATCTTCGACACGTCCACCTCGGCGCGGGTCAGCACCAGGAAGCCCGCGATCAGGTAGGCGAATCCTTGGCAGAGATCGCGGAGGATGCGCGGGATCTGCCGCCGACCGAGCAGAAGATCGAAGACCACCAGCCCCGCGGTCAGCACGGCGGCGAAGCAGAACAGGAGGCGATACAGCACCCGCAGCGTGTAGAGGTGAGCGGAGGCGGGGGCCTGGGGGGCGTGCTGGGGCAGAAAAATCGACACCAGAAACAACGACACCAGATAAGCCCCGGTGAAGAAGACGCCCGCGCGCACCCGGCCCATGTGGTCGGGCGAGACGACCGCTCGGAGGGCGACCAGGACCGCGAGCAGGGCGATGGCCACCGCCGGGAGCGGCCAGTCGGAGGTCCACTCCTGCCCAAGGTGCAGGAACATCGTGGTTCAGTGTAACAGCCGCGCCCGCCAAGCCCGATTATTCTCGCCGGCCGCCAGGGAGGGCCCCGGCGGCGGCGTTGCCAGGCGGCCATCGCCGTGTAATGTCTGCCCCATGGGATTTCGGAACGGGTTGCGCGCCTGCCTCGTGTTTGCCGTCCTCACGGGGATTTCGCTCGGCGCGTGCAAGAAGAGTTCTGGTCCGACCTCGGAGGCAGCTCCGACGACCGGCTCGCCCGGTGATTCGCAGCCGGTAGCGCGCATCGACGATACGGTGATCACGGTTGGTGACGTTCAGGATCGCATCAGCAAGATGGCTCCCTTTCCCCGTGGGCGCTACGTCTCCCTGGAAAAGAAGAAGGAGATGCTCGACAACCTCATCCGGATCGAGGTGATGGCCAAGGAGGCCGAGAAGCGCGGCTACGACCAGGATCCGGAGGTCGTGCGCGTCAAAAAGCAGCAGATGATTTCAAAGTTCCTGCAGAAGGAATTCGAGTCCAAGTTGCGGGTGGAAGATGTCCCGGACGCGGATGTCCAGAAGTACTACGGCGAGCATCCGGAGGAGTTCAATCGGCCCGAGGAGGTCCGGGTGAGCCAGGTTCTGCTGAAGGACAAGGCCCGGGCGGACAAAGTGGTGGCCGAGGCGCGCGCCGGCGACAAGAACGACGCCAAGGTGTTCCGGGAGCTCGTGACGAAGTATTCCGAGGACGAAGACTCGAAGCCCCGGGGCGGTGATCTGACGTCGTTCGACAAGGCGTCCACCCTGTATCCCAAGCCGGTCGTCGAAGCGGCGTTCGCGCTCAAGGACATCGGCGACATCTCGGCGCCGGTGAAATCGGACAAGGGCTATCACGTCCTGCGGTTGACGCAGAAGCGGCCTGGTTTTTCGCGACCGTTGGCCGAGGTGAAGCGTCAGATCCAGCAACGGCTGTTCCGCGAAATGCGGACGAAGGCCCTGGATGCGTTCGTGGCCGATCTGAAGAAGAAGTATGCGGTGACGATCGACGAGGCGAATCTGGCCAAGGTGACGGTCGATACCGCGTCGGACGGGCGCGGGGGTCCGGGGGGGCCGGGTGGTGGCTTTCGTCCGGGTGGCGGAGGGCCGCCGGGAGTTTCGCCCGGCATGGCTTTTCCGCCCGGCGGGCCGCCGGTTCCGGTACATGGCTCGGATCGGAAAGCGACGCCCTGATGAAGCCGCGCAAGGTCTGTGCGGGCCTGGTCCTCGGGTGGAGCGCCGCCCTGGCCATCGTGTCGTCGGTCGCCGAGGCGCGGGTCGTCGAAAAGATCGCGGCGGTGGTCGACAACAGCGTCATCCTGGCCAGCGAAGTCGAGGAGAAGGCAACCCCCCTCATGGTGGAGGTCTCCCGCATCGCGGACACCTCGAAGAGAGCGGCGCGCGCGGCCGCGCTCCGGCGCGAGGTCCTCGATCGCCTCATAGACGACGAGCTGATTGGCTCTCAGGCGGCGGAGCTGCGTTTGACCGTGACGCCCGAGCAGGTCGACGCGTCCATCGCCGAGATCAAGCGCCAGAACAACATCGACGACAAGCAGCTGCAAGAAGCTCTGCGCGGCCAGGGCATGTCCATGGCGGCCTATCGCGCCGATCTGAAGAAACAATTGCTGCGATTCCGGGTGATCAACATCGCCGTCGGCTCGAAGGTGAACATTTCGGAGGAAGATGTCCGCGGCTACTACAACAAGCACTACAAGGCCAGCGGCGCCAACGTTCAAGTGCGGGCCAGCCACATCTTCTTGACCATTCCCGAGGGCGCCGACGCCGGGGTGGTGGCCGAGAAGCAGGCTCTGGGACGCAAGCTCGTGGAGCGAGCGACCGCGGGCGAGGATTTCGCGAAGCTGGCCCGCGAGTATTCGGATGATGCGGCGACCCGGGCGGAGGGCGGGGATCTGGGCTTGTTCGGCAAGGACATGTTGCCGAAGGCCATCGAGGAGCTGGTGTTTTCGATGAAGCCCGGCGAAATTCGCGGGCCCGTGCGCGCGGATCGCGGATTTCACGTGATCAAGCTCGTGGATCGCAAGACCACCGACGCCAAGCCCCTGGCCGAGGTGGAGGACGACATCCGGATGCAGCTGCGCCAGAAGGAGATGGACAAGCAGACCAAGAGCTACCTGGCGGATCTCCGAAAGCGCAGCTTGGTGGACGTTCGTTACTGAGCGTCGCCCGCTGCGTCCCCGATGAGGCCTTCGGCGCGCCGTGAGCACCCAGCCGTTGGATATGCAGAGCGACGCCGCGCTGGCGCCGCTGACCACCCTGGGCCTCGGGGGNNAAGGCGCGGGGCCTGGATCTGCTGATCCTGGGCGGCGGGTCCAACATCGTCGTGGGTGACGCCGGCTTCGACGGGGTGGTGTTGCGAATGGCGGTGCGGGGCTTGCGATTTGTGGCCGACGCGCGGCCTGACCGGGTGCTGGTTCACGCCGCCGCGGGCGAGCCGTGGGACGCCTTGGTCGATGCGACGGTCGGCCGGGGATTGGCGGGGATCGAATGCCTGGCGGGTATCCCGGGATTGGTCGGGGCGACACCGATTCAGAACGTGGGCGCCTATGGCCAGGACGTGTCCGAAACCATCGTCGGCGTTCGGGCCCTCGATCGCGCGACGGGGACGATCGTCGAGCTACCCTCCGCCGCCTGCGGGTTCGGATATCGCGATAGCGTATTCAAACGTCAACCTGCCGCCTACCTGATCCTCGGGGTCACCTTCGCCCTCACGCCGGGCGGTGCCCCCGCCGTGCGATATCCCGAATTGGCCGCGTATCTGCAGAAAGCCCGCGCGGTCCGGGGTAGTTCCGGACCGCGGGGCACGGGCGACCCGGCGCCCACGCTGGCCGAGGTGCGCGACGCGGTCACCGCCCTGCGGCGCCGAAAATCCATGCTCATCGATCGGACCGATCCCAACCATCGCAGCGTCGGGTCGTTCTTCACCAATCCGGT
>PMNO01000369.1 GCA_003161835.1 Myxococcales bacterium
CCCGTTGCCGCGCCGCCAGTTCCCTTGCCACCCGTTCCCGTCGCGCCGCCAGTGGCCTTCGTGCCGCCCGTTGCCGCGCCGCCCGTGCCTGCGCCGCCGGTGCCGGTCTGGGTGCAACGTCGCGAGTACTTCGTCGCGATGTCGAAATGAACCCCCAGAATCCAGGCCAGAGCGCTGTGGCCGCTGAACTGCACCTGGACCACGTCCGCGTGCAGCCCCGGTGCGAAGGAGGTGGGCTGGGTGCGGTTGATCGGCGACGGCCAGAATCGGTTGTAGAAGCCCACGGGAATCGGAATCGAGCCCGACGAGCTGTTCGAGTATCCGAAATGCGCCAGGTATCTATCATTGCCTTGGCTCTCGACGCACTTCAGAATCGGGCTGACGGCCTTGATCTGCGACGAGGTCAACGGGTCCCGCGACACCGCCGTATCGATTTCCGACTGCAACTGTTGCGCAAGGGCGCTGTCGTCCGATGACGTCGATGACGTGCCTTCTTCGCTACAGGATACGCCGCCAACGCCCGCGACAAGCGCGAGCGCGAACGGCCATCGGCCTAGGAAACTAGATCTTTTCATCGTCGGTCCTCCATCAAGCGTTTTGGTGATCATTTCGGTGTCTTCTCCAACTGCGTGTCCCAGTGTCGGCGTCCGTTTGCTTCAATTCGTTTGCGTGGGCGGATACCGACCCTAATAGTCGGATCAGCCATGGCCCCGTGTGACCTTTGCGTATGACTTTCGTTTCGACTTCAGTTGCTCGCGCGCACACGTCACGACTGGACGTCAACGAAGCCAGCCCTGGTTCACGCGCATTCCGTACAGCACCAACCGTGCCCGCGTCAGTGACATACGGGTTACAGTTGCCGCACGTACTTTCGTCATGAAAACCAGGAGTTTCGGCCAACCGGGCCGGAACGATCGTCGGCACATGTTCGTGCCGCCCCGGCAGTCGGCCGATTTCCGAAGGTTCTTTCGGTTTTCGAACGCGGCGGCCGCGGCCGCTCCCATCCTCTATCGATGCGCGACCGCGATACTTCCAAGCGTGTACGTGGCGCTGGTCCAGCCGTCGCAAACGATCGCCTGCACGGAGACGTCGCCCGCTGGCCACTGGGACGTATCGATCTCGCTGACGAAAGCGCCAGGCCGATCCAGATTGAATTTGAAATCACCGATGGTCAGCATTCCGATCGCGGATTCCCCATCCGGGTCTTCGACGACCGCGGATAGAGTCCACCGTTT
The DNA here is from genome assembly GCA_003161835.1 of Myxococcales bacterium. Classification (GTDB taxonomy): domain Bacteria; phylum Myxococcota_A; class Polyangia; order Fen-1088; family Fen-1088; genus FEN-1088. Next base: position 1,236 of record PMNO01000369.1, read on the forward strand.
GTCCGCTGATGGCGCGCTGTTCACGAGTCGCACGGTCGGAGGCCGGTTCCCGGGGGGCGCCGCGCCCTTGGCCGGAGCCTGTGTCCAACGCAAGATGGTCTTCCATTCCCAGTCGGCCAAGGCCGGGGATGGCGCCGGAGGCATCCGCGGGCGAATCGATGCGCTGTCGGAGCTGATGGAATTGGCGATGAGCTGGGCTCGGGCCGCGGCGAACGCCGACCCATCGACCGTCGCCGCGGATTCGCCGCATATTTCAGGCGTCACATCGAAAAAATCGAAGCGGTAGACCACGTCGCCCACGTTCCCCGTCGTGCGGGCGCTTCCCCCGTGACACTGCAAACAGTCCGCCCGCAAAATCGGCTCGACGTCCGCCCAGGTCGGGTGCTCGGCCACGGTATGCGACCCTCCGCAGGCCGCCAACAGCAGCGGAAGCACCGCCAGACCTGCCGCCGTGACACGTGCCCTCGGCGGCAAACCGATTGATCTGCCCGTCCCGATGCCGGGTTTCATTGGTCGCATCATTGGGCTGGCAGCACGTCGGGCTTGCCCGCGCCCCCTTCGGCTCCGCCCGCGTCGGCGCTCCCTGCATCGGCCGCGTCGGAACTCCCCGCATCGGCCGNNGGCGCTGGAGCGCCGGCGATTCCCCGCCTTGCTCCGTTCAAGATCCAGGTCTCCACCAACCGAATATCGGCCTCGGCGAGGGGGCGATCCGGTGGCATTCGGGCGGCGCCCTGAGCCCGCAACACATGGATCAAGCGAGACTGAGCCGGATCGAACGGAACCACGAGAGATCGATGTTCGCGCGGGCACACCACCGTACCCGCGGCGCTCTTGCAGCCCTGAGCCAGGTTCCCGCTAGGGTCCACAATCCAGGTCCATAGTCCCAAGAGGCTGGTGTAGCCCCGCTCCTGGGTCGAGAAGTCCAGGCCCGACACCGCGGCGGCCGGACTGTGGCAGCTCACAGTGGCGCAGGTGGGTTCCATGATCGCCGGGGACAAGTATGACCACGTGGCCGGACGCGGATCCGTATCGGACCCGCACGCCGTCCCCAGCGTCGCGAGAGCGAGAACCAGCGTGCGCAGAAAGGGTCGAAACTGGGCCATGGAAAGACGAGCCGGAAGCGGCCTGGGGTTGTAACAGGTTGTGCGCGGCGCCCGGCAACAGACGCGTCACACTTTGCCAACGAATCCGCTGACACTCCCCACCCGCAAGACCCGAATCGGCAGCAGAATCGTAACAAGACCACCGAGCGCGCGCTGTTATAAGCACGCCAGATTCGCCACGCCGGATTCCCACTGATGAACGGCGCTGACTTTGCGGCTGACCGAACAACTGCACACAAAGAAGAGGGAGCCAGACATTCATATGGTGACAGCCGCAAGCCCCACGTTGTCGATCTCAGGTGGCGAGATCATGCCGGAAGTGTTCTCCGCCCCCGCGCCGACAACCGCCCCCCGCGATCTACCGATCGCGCGGCAAGCCTCGCTGGTTGACTCGATCGGATCTGTTCCGGCCCGAACGCGAATTGCCTCCGGGCAATCTGCCGTGCCCAGCGTGGCGCGGCAACTTGGGAGGATGTCGGTCTGCTCTCCCGAGATGCGGGACATCCTCACGGTGGCTGAGCGTCTGAGCATGTCCAATGTCACGGTCACGATCCTGGGAGAGACCGGCACGGGGAAGGATGTGCTGGCGCACCTCCTGCACGACTGTGGGCCGCGCGCCGCGGAACCCTTCGTGGTGTTCGATTGCGCCTCGGTGCCCGCGAACCTCATGGAGAGCGAGCTCTTCGGGCACGAAAGGGGCTCGTTCACGGGCGCATACGCGGAACACACCGGCGCCTTCGAGCGCGCGCGTGGGGGCACCCTCTTCCTCGACGAAGTCGGCGAGCTGCCCATGGATCTCCAGCCACGATTGTTGCGCGCGCTCGACGGGCAAACGTTCCGACGTGTCGGGGGCACCCGCGATCGGCACATCGACGTGCGCATCGTCGCGGCGACCAACTGCGATCTGGCGTCGCTGGTGACCGCCCGATCGTTCCGGCAGGATCTCTATTTCCGCCTGGCCGCCGCAACGATCCGGTTGCCCTCGCTGCGTGATCGGCTGGATGANNCGCGAGCTCAAGAATTCGCTGGCCCTCGCGCTGACCTTGCTCGACGGCCCCGTGCTCGACGCACGACACCTGAGTTTCGTGGAATCGGCCGTCGACCAGGGCGCGCTCGACCGGCTTCCGCTCGGGGGGCACGCCCTGGCGGATCTGGAGTGCGCGGCCATCGCGCAGACCATGAAGCAGACCGGCGGCAACAAGATTCAAGCGGCCCGCATCTTGGGCATCGCCGCCTCGACCCTTTACGAAAAGCTACAGAAGTACCGGCGGTAGTCGCCATCGTGCTCCGGCAGGTAAGCCCGGCAATCCACTTCTAGATCTCGCCCGGTGGCGACACCCTCGCGTGAGGGTTTCACATTCGTTGCAACGCTGTTGCAAGGCCTCGGCGCCCGGCATGTATAGGGGAACCCCTCATATGACAAGGCCAACAGCGCCGGCTCGTCCGGGCCGATTCTCCCTCGCGGAACATCGTCGCGGGCGCGCCGGACGCGCCCGCCGAAACACCTGGCGAGGCGTCGGAACAAGCGGGATCGCCGCGCTGGTGGTGGCAGTGGTTGCTTTTGCCTCCGAGCCCCAGGCCCACGCCTACTCGCAATGGCAGCTCTCCTCGGGCTCCGTGCGCTGCTCCCAATGCCACTTCGCCCCCGCCGGCGGTGGCCTCCTGACCCAATTCGGGCGCGACGCCATGGGGGACGATCTGTCCACATTTGGCGGCAACGGTAGGTTTCTGCACGGCGCGGCCCCCTTGCCGGCCTGGCTGGCGGTCGGTGGAGATCTGCGGGGCGCCTACGTCGCGCAGGCCGTGCAGGATCCCGCGGGCGCGCAGCAGGCCGTCTTTCCAATGCAGGCCGACCTGCTGGCGCGGATCTCCGTGGGCGACTTCTCGCTCAACGGAACCGGAGGCCTGCGCGGACAATCGCGGTCGAACGTCGACCTGGTGCCGGACCAAAACTTTCAACCCCTCTCAACATCCCGCCTGATTTCGCGCGAGCACTACCTGATGTGGCGACCGGCAACGCTTGGTCCCTATGCCCGGGCGGGTCGATTCTACGCGCCGTTCGGATTGCGGCTGGCCGAGCACATCTTGTACGTGCGAAGAGATCTGGGTTTCAACCAGCTGGAGGAATCGTACAACCTGTCGTTCGGTCAGGTGCAAGAGTCTGGTGAATTGCACATCACCGCGTTCTTCCCGGACGTGGTCCGCCACATCGGCGGCCGGACATCCGGGCTGGTGGTGTACGCCGAGCACAGGCTGGGCGACGACGCCGCGGTTCTGGGCGCGCAAGCCAAGATCGAGATCGGCGATGGCGTCACCCGGGCCATCGGGGGCCTGGTCGCCAAGGGATTNNCGGTGGGCGATAGCAATCAGTTCGTCGGCGCCGCTGGAGCGTCCCTGTTTCCGTGGAAGGGCACGATGCTGACCTTGATCGGCGAGCGCCGGCAGACGGATCTCCGCGTCCGCGACACGGCCACCAACGCGGCCACCGCGCTGATCAATTGGTTGCCGTATGCGCACGTCGAAATCCAGGTGATGGGTCGCTTGCAGTTCCCGGCCGGTGGCGACGTGGCGTCGACGTTCCTCGCGCAGCTGCACTACACGCTGTGACGGGCCTGGCCCCCCGGGCCGTCGAACTTGGTCAGGGGACCGCGCACTCGGTAGAGCAGAAGGAGCCGCGGCAGGACGATAGTCGCACCGCGCGACCGAGGGGAAACACGGCATCCACGAAGCGTTGCCGCACGATTTCGGGATCCGCGCTCTTGGCCGCCGCCAGAATTTGCTGCAAGCACGGCCCATTCGCCGCCTTGGGGCCGGTGGCGTTGTTCAGGCAGGTGGTCGGATTGGTGCCACACCAGCACCTGACCGGATCGCCCTGGTTGGTGCAGTGGTTCGCCGGGTCCGTGATGCAGGCGTAGAGGTCCTCGCACAGCTTCTTGTCGGTGGCGTCGGTGAACCGTCCGCAGCCATCGCTCGACGGGATGCAGTTCTGGGTGGTGCAGGTGTCGCAGACGTTCCCTTCGCAGGGAGTCATGTCACACCGCGCGGCGGAGCCGTCGGCCGACTTTCCGCCGGCGCGAGCGGCCTGCGATGTGCCCGCCCCCGGCGTGGCGGCGGCATCGTCCCTGCGGGTCGCCACCAAGGCCACCGCGATCGCGACGGCCACCGCGGCGCTCAAAATCAATGCTTTTGCGGAGTTCGAGAGAGCCACTGTGAATCCTCCTGGGATGCTGGTTCGGGTGATTTCCCGGGTGCAGGCCATTACACCGACCCCGGTGCCGGATCGGCGAACCATCTGCGACGTTCTTGTGACGGTCGAGGGCGTTCGCAGCGGATTCGCTCGGCGCGCATTTGCAGAGTGTTTGCAGAACGCCGCGGGAACCGGTGGTAAGAGACGCGCCATGAAACGAGCTGCGCCTCTGTGCGATGTTTTTTTTGCGTGCGCGACCGCTCTCTCAGCGATTGCCGCGGCCGCCGGGGGCATCGGATGTAGCGAACCGGGCGGCCCGGGTCCCGTGAGTTTGACCCCCGATCGGACCGACGCCGGCGCGCCCGACACCTTGACGGTTCTCTCGACCGCGTGCCCACCGGCGCGTGGGTCCGAGGACCTGCGCGGGCGCATCACGCTGACNNATCTACTCCGAGGACCCGAAGCTCTCCATGCCCCCCGACGGGAAGTTCTTCTCCAAGCGGGCGGACACCGATCCGGTGCGCCGCCTGGTGGCGTGGCTCACCCCGTGGATGGAGCAGGGCCGCCCGACCGACGCGTTTGTCGTCGAGGACAGCTCCGAAACAGCCGCTGCGGCCTATTCCTATACCGCGATGACCAACATCGGCACCTGCGTGCCCGGCGGTGGCATGTACGCGGCCAGCTCATCCACGGAGATGGAGGACAAGGACGCCCTGTTCGAGTCGCTCGACGC
>PMNO01000187.1 GCA_003161835.1 Myxococcales bacterium
GAGCGGCTTGATCACCGCGGGCCCATCCAGCTCGCGCAGGAAAGCACGCACGCGCTCGGGAGACCTGGTGGTCAGCGTGCGGGGACGGATCTCCACCGGGAACCCGGCCAGATACATCTTCGATCCCGCGCGCAGCAGTCCATCTGGATCGTTGAGCACCATCACGCCTTCCTGCTTGAGGCGCCGGCCAAACTCGATGGCGGGGTTGAAGCAAATCCCAGCGCCATTCGTCACGTGCGGNNAGTCGTTGAGGCGCGCGTGCTCACGGGACGCGGACGACCCGACCAAGGCGCGGACGAATGCAGTCGCGTCCGGCTGCTTTCCGGGGGCGCGCACGATGTCCCCGAACACGATGCGCTCGCCACCATGCGAGAGATCGTCCACCGACAGCAGAGCCACGTCGTGCCCGCGCCGATGCGCGGCGAAGGCAAGATGGGCGGTGGTGTAGGTCGGCCGCTGTGTCTTGACGCTATTGACCACGAAACAGACGCGCATGGCGGCTGCCAGGGTATCGCGCCCCGAATCGAAGGGCACGCGTCGATTGTCAAATGTCGGGTTCCTGGAAACAGCGGCGAGCGTGGGATACCCTGGACTTTCGGACATGTCGGGCAGCAAAACCAGACCTGGTTTCTTTTCGGGTGGCGAGCCGCCGGCTTCCAAGCCCGAGGNNAGAGCAAGTTTCCCGCCTTCGCGCGCTTTCTCGGCCGCTGGTCCACCGGGGGTGGGTTTCTCTCGCGCAGCGGCATGTTCGGCGGCGTCGACGAACTGCCGCGAGTGCCGCGCGATCCTTGGCTTTCCCGAGTGGCTATCTTCGTGGTGGCCGCCCTAGNNGTCGAGGCCGCGTCTGCGGCCCTGCCAGCGCCGTCTGCTCCACCCGGTCTCCCTGCGGCGGCAGCGGCTTCCGACGCGCCCATCGCGCAGCCCGTGGCGGCTCATCCCAAAGTCACCCAACGGTCCGCCACAAGGGGCAGCCCGTCGGTGCGGACCGCGCCGTCTGCCCTCGGAAACCCGCATGGGCAGCGCGCCCCACTCGGACCTCCCACGCCCCCCAAGGACTCCCTCATGCCCCTCGGGATGTAATCGCGGGCGACGGCAAATGGCCCCAACGGGCGTGCGCACCTGCCTCGGCCTCGGCAAACGAAATCCCTGCGAAGATTTCAGCAGTCTTGCCCGATGTTGTAAGCCATGCTACGGGACACGAAATGCAAATCAGGCGCGATCAGATCGATCCCGATGCCGCCAGGGTAGTTGAGCGGATTCGTCAGTCCAAGCATGAAGCTTATCTGGTGGGCGGCTGCGTGCGCGATCTGATGCTGGGTCGCAAGCCCAAGGACTTCGATGTGGCAACCAGCGCGACGCCCAATGAGCTGCGCCGTCTGTTTCGCAATTGCCGCATCATTGGCCGCCGCTTCCGATTGGCCCACATCTTCTTTGGCAGGAAGATCATCGAGACGTCCACCTTCCGCGCCAATCCGCGCGCCGCTGCGGACGACCAAGGCGAAAACGGCAACGGCAGCGGTTCCGGCAAGAGCGATCTGCTGATCCGCCACGACAACGAATTTGGCACCGCCGTGGAGGACGCCCGCCGCCGCGACTTCACCATCAATGGGCTCTTCTACGACATCGAGAGCGGTCAGGTGATCGATCACGTGGGTGGGATGGCAGATCTCGAGGCCCGGCTGGTCCGCACCATTGGTGATCCGGACATCCGGCTGCGCGAGGATCCGGTGCGAATCTTGCGCGCCATAAAGTTCGCGGCACGCTGCGACCTCAGCATCGAATCCGAGACTTAAAGGCGGATGATGGAGCATCGGCACGAGATCACCAAGTGCGCCCAAGCCCGCGTCTCCGAGGAGTTCTACCGGCTGCTGCGCGCTGGTGCCGCCAAGCGATCGATGGAGTTGCTGGTCGGGACCGAGCTCCTCGACATCCTGGTCCCCGAGCTCGCCCGTGCGCTTCGCGGCGACGACGCCGACGCAGAGCTGAATCTGCGCCGCTCCCGCCTGTGGGGGTACCTGGCGTCCCTGGATAGACAATCGAGCCGCCGCCCGACCGCCCCCTCCAATGCCCTGATCCTGGCCACCCTGACGCTCCCCCCGCTCCGGGATGTCCTCGATCCGGACAGCGTCGCGGTCAGGGACGTGGGCCCCATCGTGGCGAAGGCGATTCAACCGATCATGGAGCGCCTGAAGGCCTCGCGACGCGACGCCGAACTGACCCGACAGATCCTGTTGGCGCTGCGCTACGTCTTGCCGTCTCAGCGGCCCAACCGGCGACGCCCACGCCTGGCCGGGCGCGAGTTCCTGGACGACGCCCTCAGACTCTCGGAGCTGGTCTCCGATGCGGAATCGCTCGACGCCACGGTCTCGGGAAGGCCCATCCTCGCCACCCCCGGAGCCGAGACGGGAACCGAAACAGCACCCGAAACATCGGGTGAGACCGCTGGCGCTCTGGACGCGGCGACGGGGAATGACGCCGGATTGGACGCGCTCTCGGAAGATGCGCTTCCACCCGAGCTCGAGTCGACGCTGGACCGCGACCGCCGGCGACGGAATCGCGGAAGGGGGGACGGGCGCCGACCGGACGAGGCCCGCCGCCCCGATGAGGCGCGGCGGCCACCCGAGCCCCGAGGACCCGCCCATCCATCGCCCTCCG
>PMNO01000294.1:0-147 GCA_003161835.1 Myxococcales bacterium
CTGGTGGCTTCGTCGAGCACCAAGATCGGCGGATTCTTCAAGATGGCGCGCGCCAGGGCGATCCGTTGCCGCTGGCCTCCCGACAGCTTTTGCCCGCGTTCGCCCACCTGCGTGTCGTATCCGTGCGGCAGGGCCACCACAAAATCA
>PMNO01000294.1:284-6993 GCA_003161835.1 Myxococcales bacterium
TGGTCGAACACAATCTCGCCCACCACGGACGCCGCCGGTAGGTGCACCCCGCCGTAGGGAATCGCAATCGGAGTCTGAACCAGATCCATCACGCGCTGGATCGACGCCGTCGAACGCTGGTACAGATCGCTCAGATCGGCGAGGCGGGTCATGGGCCAAAGCAGCCGCTGGGTCAGATACACGAGCACCGAATAGCTCCCCACGCCCAGCCGCCCCTGCAGCGCCATGAACCCACCGTACAGCAACGTGACGGTGAACCCCGCCAGGATCGCCATGCGGATGATCGGCGTGATCGCGGCCGAGAACCGAATCGCCTCGCGGTTGGCGCTGCGGTAGCCGTCCGACGCCTCTTTGATGCGCTCGCCCTCGAAGGCCTCGGCGGTGAAGGCCTTGATGGTCGCGATGCCGAGCAGATTGTTGTTCAGGCGCGCGTTCAGCCCGCCCGATGCCTCACGAACCCGAGCGTATCGCGGTGCCAGGCGGCGCTGGAACCAGAACGCCCCGTAGATGATGGCGGGCACGGGAAGCAATGCGAGGAACGCGATCTTCGGGGCGAGCGCGAAGAACACCGCCCCGACCAGCACCGACCCGGTGGCAATCTGAATCAGATCGTTCGCGCCCCCGTTCAAAAAGCGCTCCATCTGATTGATGTCGTCGTTGAGAATGGACATCAGGTTGCCCGTGCGCATGTTCTCGAACCACGCCATCTCCAGCTTCTGAACGTGGCGATACGCCTCCATCCGCAGATCGTGCTGAAGATTCTGCGCCAGGTTCCGCCAGCGCACGTCGTACAGGTACTGAAACAGCGACTCGCCGACCCAGATTCCCACGGTCACCACCGCCAGGCCAATGATCTGCGTGCGCGGATCGCTGATGCCGAAGCGCGAGAGAAAAGAATCCTTCCGGTGCACGACCACGTCGACGGCCACGCCGATCAAGACCTCCGGCAGCACGTCGAAGAACTTGTTCAGCACCGAAAACAGCGACGCGAGCCACACGTCGCGCCGGTATTGGCGCGCGTAGGCGAAAAGGCGGCGCAGCGGATGAAGCGATTGCCCTGGCGGTAGGTGCGTAGCGGCGGGCTGAACGGGTGACATGAGAGGTGGGACGCGTGAAAACCCGGAAGTATACCCGGGCCGTCATCGCAGCGGCCCCCGCGCCTGAACCATGCGGGCCTGCAAGCCAATCAGCAGCGAAGAAGTGCTCCCGATCGGAGGATCGGGCTGGCCCCCTACCAGGTCACGGTCATGCCGGTGTTGACGAAGGTGAAGATCTGCTTTTCGCCCTGGAACCAGGCCGCATCTCCGCGCAGGGCGTCGATGCTGAAATGCAGATGCTCCGTTGTGTGCATCACGATGGCGGCCGAGTAGCCGATCTGACGTTTGAGGATGCTGCTCATCCCGTTGACCCGGTCGGACTCGAGCAGGAAGCAGCGCGAGATACCCCATCCCAAGTTGAAGTTGAGTCGGCCGGCGACGAGCTGCAGAAGGGCGGAATACCCGTCGAAAGTTCGCAACTCACCCGTGTCGGAGGTGCTGATCGGCCCGGACTGCAGCGCGTACGCAAGTCCCAACCCCGGACCATAGTGAGCCGCCACGCCGAGATGAACGGGGCCCGCCTCGATGCGTCCGCCGTATCCGACACCATAGGCCTTGGCCTTGGTGTTCCGGCCAGCCAGGTACACATCCTGATACAGGCCGTTGGCGAACAGGTGCAGCTTGGCCGACCTGACCTGCAGATCGTAAGTCAGTTCGGCCTCCGGGCGCGCGTAGCGAGTGGCCTCGTAACCGCCGGGAAGGGTGGTGGGATCGTAGAGCCCCACCGCTAGCTGAAGCCCCGCCAGGCTGGGAGTCGCGTAAACAATGCCGGGAGAGAAGAACGCCGCCATCACCCCGAAGCCGATGAGACCAGCCGAGGGACCGTTGTTGTCGATGTTCCCAGGGAAACCAAAGGAGAAACCGTGCCCATAGAGGAAGTCGTTCTCCGTCGCGCCACGCGAGAACAGGTCGAGCGCGCGCCCCGCGAGGAGGCTGCCCCACGGACCCTCGAGCTTGCCATAGCCCTCCTGAACGTTACCGTAGATGATTTGGCCCTTGCGCTGCCCTTCCGAATCGATGGTTCCCCAGATCGTAATCACGGCTTTCATTGTCGTGGTTTCCGACAGGTTCCGCCTCAGACCGAAACTCAANNGCGCGGCATGCTGTCGCTCCCGACGTTCAGACCGCCTCCGAGCGGGATCGCGGAGTTCATCCTCAGCGCAATGGGGTTGGCGTCGCCCCATCCGTAGCTCAAGAAGCCGTTGACCCGGCCACTCGTATAGATGTCCCAATCATCGGTCTTCGAGATTGTGACCTCCGCCGCGGCCGGGCGGCCAAGAAGGAGATTGCACAGGAGCACGGCGCAAACAAAGCCGAGCTTGAGGCGTCCAATAGCCATTGGGCTCAAGGGTTTCACGTTCGGAGTCTCCTTTTCGCGAGATGGCAGGTCTGCCGTGCGACTGATGAAAGGTTGACGATCGCGGACCTTATACACGATACAAGACCGGCCCGGTCCGTCCTGGACGACCGATCGGATGCGGCTGTAGCTCGGGCAAGTCGGGGGACAGAGACTTCATGGCCCCCCGACCGGCCAAGACACTACATCGGCGCGACGGCGGTGGCGGTGATGTGGATGGCCTGCGCGTGGAACGGCTGGGCGGCTCCGTTGCGCAGGTTGAACCCAGAAACCGGCTTGCCCATATACATCGTCGGGATTGTCGCCGTGGGTTCGTTGGGGAGCAGCCGTCCGTCCGTGAGGGGGCATGGTGCGGTCTTCACCCCGATGCCGCAGTTGTCAATGGCGTGACAGTTCCGGTCACCAACATGCAGGGTGAGCGTTCCACCCCCCATCGCCTGGATGTCGTGGGTAAAGGCAATCGGAAACGTCTGGTGGTTCTCGTACGGGGTGTTGGTTTGGGGGTACGAGTTCAGGTAGTAGTGATGAATCTCAGTCCCGTCCATCTTCTTGCTGCGGATGGAATAGATGTTGTAGTTCTCAACCTGCACCGGTGCACCGTCGGTGTGAAAGGTGTCGGTACCGTTGGTCGCGTTGGCGTTGGCGGGATCCGTGTTGCCTGCGGCCCGCGTACCACCGCTGTAGTACTTGGCCTCCGAGATGCCGTTCACCTTGATGGTGATGTTGTACATCTTGCCGGGGACGCCGCCGACCTTGAAGGGCTGGTCCTGGATATAACCCTGCTCTTCCCATGGCCCCGTCTGGGGTGGGCACGCGCCCGCGATGGCGATGCAATCTTGTGCAAGCTGGCTGGTGCAGGGGAACAGGATCCACGAGTCCATGAAGGCAACGCCGTTCGCATCCTTGAGACCGGCAACGCCGGCCAGCGTTTCGTCGCCCGACCCACCCCCGGCCGCGCCGCCGCTCGCTGTCCCGCCACCGGCAGAACCACCCGCTNNGCTCCTCCGCCTTTGCCGCCCACAGCGCCGCCCGTACCCGGCAATGAGCCTCCGGAGCTCGACAACCCACCAGTCGATACACCGCCGCCTGCACCAGCCGACGCCCCACCCGTAGCGGGCGCTCCGCCGGTGCTAGTCGTACCGCCCGTGTTGTTGGTGGTCATTCCACCAGACCCAGGCGCGCCGCCGGATGTTGCGGGCGCGCCGCCGCTGCCGACCACAGTCGCTCCCCCGGAACTGGACCCACCGGTGCCGGGCGTACCGGCGCCTTGCTGGGAACAAGCAACAGCAACAATCGCGGGCAGGGCAACAAACAATAGACGCAACGACTTCATGGATTCCTCCTCAGGGGCTTACCAAACACGGAAGAGACAGAACTCATTTCGACGGGGAAGCTTGACACGCAAATGTCCTACACCCGGGAAGGGCTTGCGGCGGGATGTTAAATGGGATTACGAACCTGTCAACGGGAAATCCTACAGCTCTCTACATTGGGGCTTCCACACCGGACCTAACCAAGTATGAGGGCCTCGCAACCACATTTCCTTCATCCTCTTTCGCGTGCACCGCGCGAGGACCGGCGGTTCAGACGCGCCGCGCGCCTTTCACCTTCCCCAGGGGGCTGGCTGCAAGCTCGGCTGTGCACGGGGATGTCTTCGTACAATCGACGACAGGCGGCGGCGACACGCCCAAGCCTTACCTGGCCCGCGTCTGAGCCGACGAAGCCTTGTTCGGGCGGAGTTCCAAGGTTACCGTCAGTTGGTCTCCGGTCGTCTTTTTTTGATCGCGCCCACCCCAGAGCGAGGCCTCGCATGCTCCAACCCGTCCATTCGTCGCGATCCTTGTTGCTGGCCCTGCTGGCCACCGGCGTCTGGAGTGCTTGTAGCCCCAGCGCTGGAAACACCGATCCGTTGTCGACCGGGGGTAGCCCCGGCGGTCAAGCGACGGGCGGGGCCAAGACGGGCGGGGCCTCGGGTACCGCCAGCGGCGGGAGTGGCAGCGGCGGAATGCTGGGTTCTGGCGGCGCGGGCACGGGCGGCGTGATTTCGTCGGGCGGCGCGTTGGGCTCAGGGGGCGCCCTGGGAACTGGGGGCGCGTCGAGCGGCGGCAATGGCGCCGCCGGCGGTTCCGCGACCACTGGGGGCTCAGGCGCCCCGGGCGCCGGGGGCAAGGGCGGCGCAGTGAATACTGGTACGGGAGGAATGCTGCCCGCCAACTGCACTTTGCCCACGCCGGTGACCTTCAAGACGGACGTGCAGCCCATCCTGACGGCCTCGTGCGGGAAGAACACCTCCAGCGGGTGCCACGTGGTCGACGGATCGTCGACCGTGGGGTCCGCGTGCCCCGATGGGACCAACATGTGCGGGTCCACCCACGCCTACGACTGGATCACCGCGGGCTCTCACGCGTCGTCTTGCCCCGAGACCCCCAATCCCAAGCGCTTCGAAGTGACCATCGCGGTGATCAACAGCGCCAACCCGCCCACATGCTCCAAGTCCCGCAAGATGCCGCCGCCCGGAATGGGGACGGCCCTCACGCCCTGCCAGATTGCAACGATTCAGGCCTGGTTGGCCGAGCCGATGGTCCTGACGACTCACCGCAAGGACGACTCGTCGATCTCGACGCCGTATCTGATGCCGCCGTTCAATTGAACCGACCCGGGCTCGTACCGGAGGTGAGACCCCGATCCCCCCGGCCGGCCCCCGTTAAGATCTGCGAATCGGTATGAGAAGCGCGGTTTATTCACGCCCCCGCGCCCAGTCGCGGCTTGGTCGGCTCTTCGTCTACGCGCTCCTAACCGGGGGCGGCGCGGTAACCCTGGCCCCCGCCGCATTCGCGCACCGGATCGGGATCGAGACGGTGAGCTGTGAAGGGTGCCACGGAAACTCGGGCGCTCGGTTGAGCATGAGCGCGCAGCCCGCCGCGGTCGCGCCGGGTGAAGAAACGACGATTGCGGTGACGATCCAAGGTGCCGACGGCGCCGCTGCGATGACGGGCGGCTTGTACATTCCGAAGCCAGGGCTGGGACAGTTGCGTGCGCTGCCGGGCGAGGGATTGACCTTGAATCCGGATGCGAGCCTGACGCACGCGATGCCCAAGGCCGCCCAAGCCGGGGTGGTGACTTTCCGTTTTGCCTGGCGCGCACCGGCCCAACCCGGAGCGATCCGGTTGAACGCCTATGGCTTGGCCGCCAACGGCGACGGCACGTCCCGAGGCGACATCGCGGGCTCGACGCAGTTTCAGACTGCTTTTGGTTGCACGCTGCAAGAATTTCTGCCCGACTCCGACGGCGACGGTTTCGGCAACAACGCTTTTCTGTCGGGAATCGGCTGTGCCGGGCAGCCGCCAGCGGGATATGTCGCCAAGGGCGGGGACTGCGCCGACGGAGACGCGACCGTTCATCCCGGCGCCGTGGAAATCTGCAATCACCAGGACGACAATTGCGACGGGCAAGTTGACGAGGGCGCGCCCCCGGTTCAGATGTGGCCCGACGAAGACGGCGACGGTTACTACCAAAAGCAGACCGGTACCCCGGTGATGGGCTGCGGTGGCGTCCCGGGCTACGCAGCCGCGGGTGGCGACTGCGCGCCCACGAATCCGAAGGTGCATCCCAACGCTATCGAGATCTGCAATGGTGTGGACGATGACTGCAACGGACACATCGACGAGGGCCTGCATCCCCAGTGCGGAATCGGATTTTGTCGACGGGAGAGCCTCACGTGTTCGGCTTCCGACTGCGCGCCCGGAGAACCGATCGCGGAAGCTTGCAACGGTCTGGACGAAGACTGTGATGGCGTGATCGACAACGGCGATTTGTGTGGCGCCGGTCGGGTGTGCCAGCTCGGACAGTGTGTCGCCGGGAGCCTGGGCGACGCTGGGATTCCCCCGAATGCGGGCAGTGGCGGCGCGGGCGCCAACAACCCGCCCGGAGCGAGAGATGGCGGCAATCCCGGTAATCCCGGAGCGGGAGGATCGGCGCCGGTCGATGCATCCAGCGCTCCCCCTGCGCCGCAAGGCCGGACCGGGGCCTCGGGCTGTGCCCTGGCAGATGGCGGCCCGATGCGTGATCGACCCGAGCCCGCGATCCTGATCGTGGTCGTGCTCCTGTTCGCCGCGTTCATTCGAGGTGAGCGAGGCGAGGGGAGGCGAGGCAAAACGGGACGAACGCAGCACGGGAGCGAACGAACGAACGAACGGATCTGGTAGGAATCCCCAGCGGAGCGGTGCCGGGGGCGAGGTAGGCAATTGTTTACCCG
>PMNO01000014.1 GCA_003161835.1 Myxococcales bacterium
TGATTGAATACGCTCGTGGGGTCGAGGTTGGGCGTCACCACCTGGCCCGCCCCCTTCCAGGAAAGGCGGCCGGTGCTCTGCGCGAAGGTTGCTTGGTTCAGGCTCACGAGCCCCCCGTACCCGCCTGCCTTGAGGGCGTTGCCGATGTACTGGTCGATCGAGATGCCGCCGGCCACGTCGGCGGCCGTGGAGGTCGAGAGGGTCTGGTAGTTGGCGCCCGTCAGCATGGCCGGGTAGCAGGCGTGGCCCGTGCGCTCGCCGCTCCCGGGCATGGAGCGGATGACGCTGTAGTCGACTCCGTTCAGGAGCAGCAGGTCGCTCATGTACGGCTGCAACCCCGCGTTGACCTGGAAAGGCGCCAGGGTCCAGCTCGCGGGATCGTTGCCCGCGGTGGCCCAGCTATTGATGCTGCTGAGCATCCCGTTGGGCCAGCACAGCAGATAGAGCCGCTTTATGCCCCCGACCACACACGCGGCGTCGGCGCGATCGGATTCCAGCAACGGCAACAGCGCCCCGCCCGCCCCGATGGTCTTGAGTAACTTGCGGCGCGAGAAACGGAGGTCACGCTTCATCATGTAACGTCCTCAGGGGCAACGGGTGCGGAGTGACTCGGCCAATCCGCGGACGTTGGTGCCACGGATAGCCATCCCCATTGGATCCCGTAGCAGCCGAGCCAAGGCGGGACCTTTCGGCGGTGGCGCCAATCGCCCGCGGAGCTCGCCGTTCGGGCCGCCGGTAGTCACCGAAGGCGGAGTAGGCGCATGTAGTTGTGCACGACTGAGATACGTAATGGTGCGGAAGGACACAGAAAGGATTGGTTCCCTACCGCGAGGTGGGGGGCACCAATGCCGGCTCGCCCCCGACACGGAAACCTGCTCATTCAGCGCAACCATTGCCGGATGGGCCGCTCGGGTCGAGGCCCATCCGACGGGCCGGGCGGTCAGTTGTGCGGCGAGAAGGCCACGCCGCGGAAGATCGTGTTCGTGGCTGCGGTGGCGATGGTCGTACCGCTGACGCCCGCCGTACCGTCGTCGATGAATACGACCAGGCGGTCGGCAGTGGCTTCGTTGGTGCTCCCGAGGATGAGGACGTTCGAACCGGAGACCTGTGCGGTCAGCCCCCGGAAGCCCACGGGAGTCGTGGCTGCGTTGAGGATTCTTATTCGTGACCAGGTGGCGCCGCTCTTGATCCACTTCTGCACGCCGCCGTTGAGGGCCAAGGTTGAGTCGTCCGCGATGTAGAGGGTGTCGACGCCGTTAACGTTCAGGAACACGAAGCCGTATGGGCTCGTCGCTCCGGCCAGCAGCGCCGATGTAGGGGTTCCCGAGGTCGGCGGCGGCGTAGAGCCGACCGAGTACACCCCTGCAACCCCGGACCCCGTAGATAGGTAGAGCTGGTTGCCGAAGATTCCCAGGATACGCGTGTTGACGGCTGTCAGGAGGGGGTTGTTGGTGGTGCTCCCGAAAGGGATGAACTGCGTTCCACCAGAAGTGGGCCCCCCCGCCCAGAATCCGCTCCCGTCAATCGAAGTCGCGGCGCGGATGTTGTTTCCGGAGTACACGGTCGGGAACTTCGTCNNGCCCCCCGACGCGTCGACGCGCGCCACCACACGTGCCGCGGTGCTGCTTGCCACGCTTGGGGTTGCCACGTCGGCGTCGTAGCCGGCGAGACTCAGGTAATGGCCGTCCACGGACAGCGACAGCGCACCCTCTGACGTCGCTGAACCCGAGCTTGTCAGCCGTGCGTTACTGCCGTTTACAGCTGTTGGCAACGCCACCGAGCTCACCAGTGATCCGTTGGAGACCCTGCGCTTGTCGACGAACACCGGAGCGGCGGCACTGGTGAGCGCGGTACCTCCGTTGCCAAATCGCAGGACGCTGACCGTGAGGTCGACGCAGCTTCCTGTGTCGCAAATCAAATTGGTCCCGCAGGTGGTGCCGTAACCGACCGCTGGGTTCGAAGGCACGCCCGCCGTGCAGACGTCGCTCGTGCAGACGTTGCCGTCGATTGGCAGATCGCTGTTGTCGTTGGCGCTGATCACGCCGCCGATGCCGTCGCAGGTNNCCGCAGACGCCGAAGCTGCAGGTGCGGACGCCGCAGAACGTGTCGGAGCCCGGGCACTGCGCCGCGACCGTGCAGCCCACGCAGATGCCGGTGCCGTCGCACACGCCCGCCGAGCAGGACGTGTTCACCGGTGCCGGCGGATTCGAGGGCGTGCCCGCCGTGCACACGTCGTTGGTGCAGGCGTTGCCGTCGACCGGGACGTCGCTGTCGTCCACGGCGGACGTCACGCCGCCCGCGCCGTCGCACTGGTTCTTGTGGCAGTCGCCCACCGCCTGCGTCGCCGACGGGCTGCCCGCCGCGACCAGACGAACGTTGCACGCGCCGTTGTCCGGCTCGCACATGCCGGTGAGCTGGCACTCGTTCGCCCCGGGGCAGGTCACGGGCGCCGGGATCACGCACGCCGTCGAGAACGTCGCGGGCTGGGCCTGGAAGCTTGGCAGCGCGATCGGATCCACCGCGAAGACATAGAAGTTGTTGTCGTTCACGTTCGGCATGAAGTCGTTGTCGTTGGTGATGATCATCGTGTGCTGGCCGCTGGGCAGGTCGGGACCGAACGTGATGCCTTCCACCTTCTCGGGGAAGCTCGCGCCCGCAAGGCCAAACTCACTGCTCAGCAGGTCGAGGAACGGCTTCTTGCTGACCGGAGTGACCCCGGCCGGTGTCCCGGTCGTGGGCAGCGATGCGATGCCGCTGATGTCGGTGGCACCCGTGGTGTCGATCAGGAAGAACCGCTTGAACGCCGCCGCGGTGCCGCCGTTGCCGTCGCGCTCGTCGACCAGGAACTGGTGGTCGTTTACCGCCACGATCTCGCTGACGCCGTAGCTCTTGCTGTCCATCTGATACAGGTACTCGTGCGTGGTGTTGGTCGCGAGGTCGTAGTCGAGGATGCGGTTGTTGACGCCCACGCGGCTGTTCGCCCCATTGAGAGCGCCGTCCTGAATCAGGGGGCTTTGCATGATGCCGATCAGGTGCGACCCGTCGGGGCTGATCGCAAGGCCTTCCATGCCGCGGTTCGACTGGCGTCCCTTGGTGTTTCCGGGCGGGAGCTCCAGCGTGCCGTCGGCGAAGGGATGATCAATCAGGAACTTGCTCGGCAGCGCGATCGATCGGATTCGGTGGCCGTCAGAGCCGAACTCGTAGATGTACGGACCGTACTCGTCGGACACGAACATCGTCCCGCTCGGCGTCACGCGGATGCCTTCCGGATCCAGGCGGAGGCTGGCCGGCGAGTTCGTCGCGTCGAACGCGGACGACAGGCCCGTGAACGGAGTGCCCCCGAGGTTCAGGAGCGCGCCGCCGCGCAGGCTGGCGGTGACCGTCCCGCCGGAGAGGCCGAGCTCGATCAGGTAGTAGCGATCGCTGTACGAATCGAGGCCGTTGTTCGGGCCGCGATCGGGCGTCGCGACGTACAAGTTGCCGACGCCGGTGTACGCGATGGCCGAGCCGAGGCCGCCCACCAGATTGTGCGACAGGCCGTCCTCCAGCGTGGCGGGGCTGACCGCCAAGCCGTCGAGCGTCGTCTTGGGGATCGAGCCCACGCCGTAGAGGTGGCAGGCGAGCGGATTGGAGCAGGCTCCGGTGGTGTGGTTGCACACGCCCGGATGGCAGCCGTCGGGTATGGCCGCGCAGACGACTGGCGTACCCGCGCTGCAGGCCCCCGCCTGACAGGTGTCGGTGCTCGTGCAGGCATCCCCGTCATTGCAGGGAGTGCCGTTGGCCACGGCGACCGTCACGCACGCTCCCGTGACGTTGTCACACGAGGCGGAATGACACTGGTCGGGCGCGGTGCAGGAGACGGCGGTGCCGGAGACGCAGGATCCAGACACGCAGGTGTCGGCTTGCGTGCACGCATTGCCGTCACTGCAGCTCGTGCCGTTGGCGAGTGCTGGGTTGGAACACACGCCGGTGGAAGGGTTGCAGGTGCCCGCGGTGTGGCATTGATCCGAAGCCGCGCAGGTCGTGGTCTGGCCCGCGGCGCAGATTCCGCCCTGGCAGGAGTCCGCGACCGTACACGAGTTGCCGTCGCTGCACGAGGTCCCGTTCTGGGCGGGCTGGTTCA
>PMNO01000130.1 GCA_003161835.1 Myxococcales bacterium
CACCGCATTTTCTTTATCGCACCGAGCTTGGCACCACGGTCTCCAACGGCAAGATTCCGCTCGGCGACTACGAGATCGCCTCCAAGCTCTCGTACGCGATCGCGAACACGATGCCGGACGACGCGCTGTTCTCCGCCGCCGCCGTTCCCGGGCAACTCACCACCCCATCCAATTTGCTCGCCCAGGCCACACGGCTGCTGGTCAGCGAGTTGGGTGCCGCGGGCCGAGATCATCTGCATTTTCAGCTACTCAGACTGGGCGCTTACGATGGAATCACGCGCGATCCCGTCGCGTTTCCCGATTTCACGCCGGCTACCCCCGCGGCCATGCGGCAAGAGATGTTGTCGTTCTTGCGTTGGATCTTCGACCAGGGCGCTGGGGTGAAGGAGATCTTCACCGCGCCGGTCGGGTTCGTGAACAAGACCCTCGCCCCCATCTATCAGGCGACCGGCACCTTCACGGATCAGATGACGAAGGTCGACCTCGATCCGGCGCAACGTTCTGGTCTCCTGACGTTGGCCGGCTTCCTGTCGTCCTACGCGATTGGAAACGATCCCGACACCATTCACCGCGGCGTCTTCGTCAATCAACGTATCTTGTGCGTGACCTTGCCACCTCCCGATCCCAAGGCCACGCCCCTCGTCGCGCCTCAGCCCGACATGACCAACCGCGAGCGCGTCGAGAAGACCACCGGTGCCGGCACCTGCGGGGCGTCCTGTCACGGAACCTGGATCAACACCGCGGGTTTTGCCTTCGAGGAATTCGACGCCATCGGAAAATTTCGCACCACCGATCGGAACAAGCCCATCAATTCGGCGGACACCTACCCGTTCACGGACGGCGCGAAGTCATACAAGAACGCCGTCGAATTTTCCCAGGCCATCGCCCAGAGCACCCAGGCCCATACCTGCTACACGAGAAACTGGCTGACCTACATCAATGGGCGGCCCGTCGCGCCGGCCGAGATGCCGCTGGCCGACTACTGGGCCTTGCTGTCGCGCGCGGGGAAGCTGTCCCTCAAGGACATGATCCTGGCGATGGTCACCAACGATGCATTCGTCAACCGCCTGCCGTAGCGCCCACCCCTGGAGTCATCACCGATGATCATGAAATCGAAACACAAAGTGGGGCGGCGCCAGTTCTTGCGCGGGTTCGGTGGCGTGTCCCTGGGATTGCCATTGCTCGAATCGTTCATGCCGCGCGACGCCGCCGCGCAGGCGGCCGTTCGTTCGCCGTTCCTGTTGTTGGTCGTCAACGGGAACGGCGTCGTGCAACAAGGCTCGGACCTGACCGGCGGAGCCGATCCCGAGAAATTCTGGCCAACCAAGACCGGCGTGCTCACCAAGGCCGCGATGGACGCCGAGGTCGCGACCCAGACCACCAGCCTCCTCTCCGACTACGCGACGCGCCTGCTCATGGTTCGTGGCATCAACCACCCTTTTACCGGGGCCGGCTGCGATCACGCCGCCGGGGACGCCCAGCTCTTGACCGCGGCGAAGATCACCGGAAGCGGCAACAAGACCCTGGCCGCCGGAGAGTCCATCGACAGCCGCATCGCGCGCGAGAAGAACCCCGCCGGCCGGGAGCCTCTCGTCTTGCACGCAGGGAAGTACTCGCCCGGCGGAACCGGGTACGACATCCCCGGTTACGTCTCCTACATCGCCTCGGCCCAACCCCGCACCTACATCGATAGCCCTTACAAGGCCTATCAAAAGATCATCGGTGTGGTCGGTGGCACCAGCAAGGATCCGGCGGCAATGCAGGCCCAGCAGCTTCTGGCCAATCGCTCCAAGAGCATCAACGATTTGCTCAGAACCCAGATCACCACTCTTCTCGCCCGCAAAGATCTGAGCAGCGGCGACGTCAATCGGCTGAATCAGCACTTCGCCGCGATCCGGGACATCGAAGTCACGATGGCCGCCTCATCGGTCGCCACGCTGCCCGCGGCGACCATCACCTCGATGCAGACGGTGGACCCGACCCCATACGACATCACCAATCACGAAACGCTGATCAAGCTGCACATGCAGCTCATGGCGTTCGCGATGGCATCCGACTACAGCCGGGTGGCGGTGCTCAAGATTGGCGATCGCGAGGACGACCACCAGCTGACCTTGAGCGGAACCACCTTCGTCTATCACACCGCTTCGCACCGCTCGATCACCAACGGCGCCGAACTTTGCCGACAGGTGGATAGGCTCCACGCCGGCTACTTCAAATTCCTCCTGGATCAACTGGCGACGTACACCACCCCGACCGGGACGATGCTGGATCAGGGTGTCACGGTATTGACNNAATCAGATGCTGAACACGCTGTTGAATGCCGCCGGCCTTCGCAAGGCGGACGGTAGCCCGGTGGACGATTTCGGCGATCCTTCCCTGGCCAAGGGCGTGGCCACGGCGATCGTCGCCTGACCTCGCGTTGGGATTGGCGCCCGGCGCGTTTCGCGTCTGCCTGGCGAACGCGAGACGAACTCAGACCAGACCGGCCAGCGGGCCCGAATTCATCACGCGATCGCCGATGCTGGTGGTGCTGGACATTCCCATGAGCTGGCAAACGGAGACCAGCAGCTTCACGTGGTCCTGCTTGTCATAGTTCAGGAACCGTCCGGTCTTCAGGGCCCCGCCTGCCTTGCCAATGAGGAGGAGCGGGGAGCGGTCCAGCCGGTGGGCGGTGCTCCCGAG